>JBAPQQ010000552.1:0-7181 GCA_049280695.1 Mycobacterium sp. | reverse complement strand
GTCGCCTACGACCCCTGTGCGACGAACCTGACCGCGCCCGAGATCGCGCGTGCGGTGGCCAGCCTGCCGCCCGATCCCCGCAGCGGCCAGGGCTGGAACCCCGAGCCGGTGGCCGGGAACTACAACGAGTGCGCGCAGTTGTCGGTGGTGATCGTGCGGGCCAACACGAATGCCGGCAATCCGAACACCCGCGCGTTGATGTTCCATCAGGGCAAGTTCATTTCCAGCGGCGTCCCCGGCGCGTTCGGATTCAACGGTGTGGAATCCTCGGCGAGCACCGGCGACACCGTGGCGCTGAAGTTCTCCAACGGCCTGCCGGGGCTCGACAGCGTCGTCCGGTACCGCTGGAACGGCAACAGCGTCGAACTCGTCGCCAACGCATCGCAGTAGGCACCTCGAGGCAGGCCGGCGGTGTCGGTGGGCGTCGATACAGTGACAGCGTGTTCGTCGACAACGGCCGCGTCTTCTACAGCGCGTCGGACCTGGCAACCGCCGCCAAGTGTCCGTATGCGCTGCTGCGCGAGTTCGACTACAGGCTGGGCCGCGGACCGGCGCCCGAATCGGACGACGACGAACTGCTGAGGCGCACCATCGAGTTGGGCGACGCGCACGAGCGTCGCATCCTCGACCGGTTCGTCGCGCGTCACGGGGTTGATGTGGTGCAACTGGACCGGCCCGCCTACACCGAAGCGTCATTCACCGCCGCGGCGAGGGCCACCGTCGAGGCGCTGGCCCGGCAGCCCTCTGTGGTGTATCAGGCCGCCCTGGTCGACGGCCGGTTCGTCGGTTTCGCGGATTTCCTCGTCCGCGACGACGCCAGTGGCGCTTACCAGGTGCGCGACACCAAATTGGCCCGGCACGCCAAGATCGAGGCGCTGCTGCAGATCGCGGGCTACGCCGAGGCGCTGCGGGCGATGGACATTCCGGTGGCCCCGGCCGCCGCGTTGATCCTCGGCGACGGGTCGGCGGTCGAATATCCCGTCGACGAGATCATCGAGGTGTATCGACGTCAGCGCGCCGCGCTGCAGGACCTGCTCGACCACCACTTCGCCTCCGGGCGTCCCGTGAGCTGGGCCGACGAGCACGTGCGCGCGTGCTTGCGGTGTGCGGTGTGCGAGCCGCACGTTCGCGAGTCGGACGACGTGCTGCAGGTGGCCGGGATGCGGGTGAGCCAGCGCGCCAAGCTGATGGACGCCGGTATCGGCACCCTGACAGCACTTGCCGAACACACCGGCCCTGTGCACGGCATGGCGCCGAGCACGCTGGCGACGCTGGTTGCGCAGGCGCGGATGCAGGTGCGGCAGAAGGACTCCGGGGCCCCCGAGTTCGAGGTGATAGACGCCGAGCCGCTCGGTGCGCTGCCCGCGACCGACGACGGCGACCTGTTCTTCGACTTCGAAGGCGACCCGCTGTGGACGGCCGACGGTGTCGATTGGGGACTGGAATACCTGTTCGGGGTGCTCGAGCGCGACGGCACCTTCCATCCGCTGTGGGCGCACGACCGCAGCGGTGAGCGTGCGGCCCTGGTCGAGTTTCTGGCGATGGTGCGCAAACGTCGCAAGCGCTACCCGCACATGCACATCTACCACTACGCCGCATACGAGAAGACGGCGTTGCTCCGGCTGGCCGCCCGCCACGGTGTCGGCGAGGACGAGGTCGACGACCTGCTGCGTAGTGAGGTGCTGGTCAACCTCTATCCGATCGTGCGCAAGGCGATTCTCGTCGGCACACAGTCCTACGGCCTCAAGGCGCTGGAACCGCTGTACATGGGTGACGAACTGCGCGTTGGCGACGTCACCACGGCCGCCGGCTCGATCACCCAATATGCCCGATACTGCGCGCTGCGGGATGTGGGCCGCGAAGAAGACGCCTCGGGCGTTCTCAAAGATCTCGCCGACTACAACCGCTACGACTGCACGTCGACGCGCAAGCTGCGTGACTGGCTGGTGCTGCGGTCATTCGAGAACGGCGTCACCCATCTGACCCGGCCCGCCCCGCCCGGCGAGACGGTGTCCACCGACGACGAGATCGCCCGAACGCTGACAGGTTTCGCCGGAGACGCCAGCGACGGCCGGTCCCCCGACCAGACCGCGGCAGCGCTGGTCAACGCGGCCCGGGGGTACTACCAGCGGGAACGAAAACCGTTCTGGTGGAACCATTTCGACCGACTCACCGGTCCCGTCGAGGAGTGGGCGGACACCTCAGGGGTGTTCCGCGTCGAGAGCGCCCGCGTCGAGGCCGGCTGGCATCTGCCGCCGGGCAAACGCAAGCCGCGGCGACACGTGCGGCTGACCGGCAGCCTGTGCGGAGGCATGCTCGACACCAGGCTATGCGTCCTCTACGGCAGACCCGCCCCCCGCGGCCTCGACGACGCGCACCCCGACCGGCGCGCCGCCGGCAACGGCACGGTGATCGACACCGTCGACGCGGCAACGGGTGTACCGGTCGAGGTGCTGCTCGAGGAGTTGCAGCCCGACGCCGGACCCTTCGACCATCTGCCGATGGCGCTGACGCCGGGATTTCCGGTGTCGACCGACAGCATGGAGCAGGTGATCGAGACGGTCGCGGCCGAAGCGGCAGAGTCGGTGCGCGCGGGCTCGGGCCTGCCAGGCAGTGCGGTAATCGACATCTTGCGCCGTAACCCCCCGACGCTCACGAGCGGTGATCCGCTGCCGCGACTCGGAGACGACATCTCCTCGATCACCGCGGCGTTGCTGCAGTTGACGGACTCCTACGTCGCAGTGCATGGACCGCCAGGCACCGGCAAGACGCACAACGCCGCGCGGGTCATCGCCCGGCTGGTCAACGAGCACCAGTGGCGCGTCGGCGTCGTCGCACAGTCCCACGCGGTCGTGGAGAACCTGTTCGACAAAATCGTCGAAGCTGGTGTCGACCCCTCCGTAGTGGCGAAGAAGCCCAACGGCTCCTATTCGAATCCGCCCCCGTGGCAACTCATCTCGGAGAACAAGTACGCCGACTTCATCAACGACCACGCGGGTTGCGTGATCGGGGGCACCGCCTGGGACTTCGCCAATGCCGCCCGCATCCCGCCCGGAAGCCTCGACGTGCTGACCATCGACGAGGCCGGGCAGTTCTCGCTCGCGAGCACCGTCGCCGTGTCGCGCGCGGCGCGCAACCTATTGCTGCTCGGCGACCCGCAGCAGCTGCCGGAGGTCAGCACCGGCACACACCCCGAGCGGGTGGACTGCTCCGCGCTGGGCTGGCTGCTCGACGGGCGCGACGTATTACCCGACGAGTTCGGCTACTTCCTCGAGCACACCTACCGCATGCACCCCGCTGTGTGCCAGGCGGTTTCGGCGCTGTCTTACGACAACCGGCTGCTCCCGGATGCCAAGACATCTGGCCGGGTGCTGGCCGGATATGCGCCCGGCATACACACCGTCTGCGTGGACCACTCCGACAACGACACGTCGAGCGGCGAAGAGGCGGTGACGATCGTCAGTGAGATTTGTCGGGTGCTCGGTGCGCAATGGACCGACGGAGACAAGAGCCGGAAGCTGACCCAGCATGACGTCCTGGTGGTAGCACCGTACAACGCCCAAGTGCTCTGCGTGCGTTCGTATCTCGACGCCGCCGGCTTGAGCGACGTCCGGGTTGGCACCGTCGACAAGTTTCAGGGGCGGCAGGCGCCGGTGGTGTTCGTGTCGATGGCGGCGTCGTCAATAGAGGACGTACCGCGCGGGATGTCCTTCCTGCTGAACCGAAACCGGCTCAATGTCGCGGTCAGCCGCGCGCAGTACGCGAGCGTGATCGTGCGCTCGCCCTCGCTGACCGAGTATCTGCCGACCTCGCCCGACGGGCTGGTCGATCTGGGTGCCTTCCTGTCGTTGGCGCCATGCTGACCAAGCGACTGGCCGCCGTGGCGGGCGCCAAACACGTCAGCACCGACCCACACGTGCTGGCCGCGCGCAGCGTCGACCACACCGGTCGCTACCGCGGGCACGCGGCCGCGCTGGTGCGTCCCGGGTCTGGCGAGGAGGTCGGCGCGGTGCTGGCCGAGTGCCGCGACGCGGGTGCGCGGGTCACGATCCAGGGGGGCCGGACGTCGTTGGTGGCCGGCACGGTTCCCGAGCACGACGACGTGCTGCTGTCCACCGAGCGGCTCACCTCGATCGGTGACGTCGACACCGGCGAACGGCGCGTGCGACTCGGCGCCGGAGTGACGTTGGCCGCTGCGCAGCGCACCGCCTCTTCGCAGGGACTGCTGTTCGGGGTCGACCTGGCGGCGCGCGATTCGGCAACCGTCGGCGGGATGGCGTCGACGAACGCGGGCGGTCTGCGGACCGTGCGCTACGGCAACATGGGCGAGCAGGTGGTGGGACTCGAGGTGGCGCTGCCCGACGGCTCGATTGTGAGGCGGCACAGCACCGTTCGCCGCGACAACACCGGCTACGACCTGACGGCGCTGTTCGTGGGCGCGGAGGGCACGCTGGGCGTGATCACCGAACTCGACGTGCGGCTGCATCCCGCACCGACGCATCGGGTCACCGCCGTCGCGGGGTTCGCCGACCTGGCCGACGTCGCCGCGGCCGGCCAGGTGTTCCGGGACCTCGACGGCATCGCCGCGCTCGAGCTGATCGACATGCGTGCGCTCGAGCTCACCGCGGCTCACCTCGACGTCGTCACACCGGTGAACGCGCCGTGGCTGCTGCTCGTCGAGATGGCCGGCGGCTACGATCTTTCCGGCAGGCTCGCCGATGCGCTGGCCGATTTGCCACTGTCGGGCGAGCCCGCCGTCGGCGTCGATGCTGCAGCCCGGCAACGCCTTTGGCGCCTGCGCGAGTCGATCGCCGACATCCTGGGCATCTTCGGCCCGCCGCTGAAATTCGACGTGTCGCTACCGTTGCCGGCCGTCGCCGCGTTCGCACAGCAGTCCGCAGGCCTTGTCGCCGAGCATGCCCCCGATGCGATCCCGGTGCTTTTCGGCCACATCGGTGAGGGCAATCTGCACCTGAACCTGCTGCGCTGCAACGTCTCCGATGACCGCGCGCAGGCACTGTATACGGCGATGATGGATCTCATCGCCGCGTGCGGAGGCAACGTCAGTTCCGAGCACGGGGTCGGCAGCCGCAAGAGGGGATATGTCGGCATGTCCCGCGAGCCCGCCGACATCGCCGCGATGCGCACCATCAAGACTGCGCTCGACCCCACCGGGTACCTGAACCCGGCGGTGTTGTTCGACTAGTCGCCGGCCGACGTCGAGTGCCTGCCGTAGCTGTCGGCGTCCGGATCGAACCATGTCGACGGCGCCTCGGAGCTGACCTCGCGGAACGGTTGCTCGTCATCGACGTGAAGTCCGTTGGGTGCCAAGCCGATCGGTTCGGCGGTCGAACGCACACGACCGGGCTCGCGTTGCGGCGGATCCGACGGGACGGCCAGTGGTTCGGTGACACTGTCGTCCGCGGGGATCAGCAGTGGCCCGCTGTCCGGTTCGGGTGGGGCCAGCGCATACTCGGCGTAGTCGTCGTCATCCTCGACGTAGCCGACGACCGGCATCTTGTCCGTCGGCGGCTCGGAGTCGTCGGATGAATCGACTTCCAGCTCAACGGGTTTGGCGGCTGGCGCGCCCGCTTGCCCGCCGACGAGAAACAGTGCCGCGACGATACCGAACAACGCGACGAACGCGGGCAGCAGCGTCGAGATGGACATCGCGTCCGAGAACGGCTGATGCAGGAACGCCGGCAGCTGCCTCACCGCCCCTTCACCGGCCTGAGTAGCGCCCGCAGGCATCGGTGGCAGCTCCTCGCTGATCCGCCACGTCATCAGCGCGGCCATACTGGCGCTGCCCAGTACCGAACCCACCTGCCGCGTCGCGTTGTAGACGCCCGAACCCGCGCCCGCCAGCTTGGGCGCCAGATTTCGTGTCGCGGTGGCGGCCAAGGGCGCCCAGACGAACGCCATTCCCGCACCCATCGTGGCGAACGGCAGGAGCAGCCGCCAGATCGGGGTCGTCGGTGTCATCTCGATCGACAACCACGTCAACGAGATCGCCAGTACCGCAAAGCCGAAGCCGACGATCGGACGGGGATGGGACCGGTCGACGATCCGCCCGACGAAGGGGGCCGACAGTCCGGTGACTACCGCCATCGGCGCTGTCACCAACGCCGAACGTGTCGGCGTCAACCCGCACACACCCTGCAGATAGAACATCAGCGGCAACACCATGCCCACCGCGATGAAGCCCATCACCGCGACCCCGACGTTCGACAGCGCGAAGTCGCGGTCACCGAACAGCCGCAGCGGGATCAGCGGCTCGTGCGTGTTGACCGACTGCCAGTACACGAACACGCCCATCACCACGACGCCGCCCGCGATCGTCCCCCAGATCCACGGCGACCAGTGATGGCTCTGGCCCTCCTGCAGCCCGAACACGATCGAGAACATCGCGATGCCGGACAACAGCACTCCGAGCACATCGAAGCGGTGCCGGTGGGTGGGCAGCACCGGGATGAGCCACACCGCGAGCGCGAGGCCGAGCACGCCGATCGGCACGTTGACGAAGAAGATCCACTGCCAGCCGAGCGAGTCCACCAGCGCGCCACCGGCGAGCGGGCCCACCAGCGTCGCGACCCCGGCCGTCGCGCCCCACACGCTCATCGCGACGCCGCGGCGCTCGGGGGGGAAGATCCGCGTGATCGTCGAAAGCGTCTGCGGCGTCAGCAGAGCCGCGCCCAGGCCCTGGACCACCCGAGCGGCGATCAGCATGTCGATGGAACCGGCCAGCCCGCACCACAGCGACGCGGCAGTGAAGATCGTCAACCCGATCAGGTAGAGGTTCTTGGGGCCGAACCGGTCACCGAGCCGGCCGGCGACCAGCAAGGGCACCGCATACGCGAGCAGGTAGGCGCTGGTCACCCAGATCACCGCGTCGTAGCCGGTGTCGAGCTTCTCCATGATCCGCGGGTTGGCGACCGCGACGATGGTCGAGTCGACCAGGATCATGAAGAAACCGATCATCATGGCCCACAGCGCGCGCCACGGCTGCAACCCGCGCTCAATGTGCTCGGGACGATTCTCCTGCGACTGCGCCTCTGGCTCGTCAGCCTCCAGCTCGATGGCCATGCAGCGGTCCGTTCCTATTCCGGCGCCCATACTGCGCCCGGGTAATCGGGTGCGAGGCTACTACGCCCGTGCGGAGTCGGTTCTCCTGATCACCGCGA
>JBAPQQ010000551.1:0-3842 GCA_049280695.1 Mycobacterium sp. | reverse complement strand
GCGGTGACGTCCTCACCGGTGCCAACTCGAACGTCAACTACGGCAACGCCAATGACGTGAACGAGGGCAACACCGCCGTCGGCCACGACGTCGTCGACACACACGACGGCACGGTGATCCAGACCTCCGGTCGGGGCACCACCACGTCGTCGCAGGGCAACACCGAGTGGACCGCGGTGCGCGGCAACCAGACCACGACGACCATCGACGGCACCGGCAACGACAGCGGTGTCGACAACACCCACACCGTCGTGGACACCCACACCACCACGACCACCACCACGGTGGCCGACAACTCGGTGCACGACAGCTCGTCGCAGGACAGCGCGAACTACGACAGCTCGGTGCATGACAACGCGCCGTCGTACGACAGCTCGACGGCGTACAGCAGCGCCAACTCCTACGACGCCTCGGTGCACGACAACCAGTCGACGTACGCGCCGTTGTATGACGCATCGACGCACGACAACACCACGGTGACGCACCAGAGCAGCCACGACGGCCTGCACCTGGGATTCTGAGCCAGTTGGTGGATCGCCTGGCGGGGACCTGATGGTCCCCGCCAGGTTTCGCGCATACCGTAGTACCGCCAAGCAATGAAAGGCAGACGTGACGCAGCCCAGTGATCCCCGCCAGGTCCGGGTGATCGTCGAGCTGATCGAGCACACCCGCAAGATCGCCGAGACGAACAACCGCGACGACCTGATCGGCCGGCTGGCTGCGGCCCGGGACCGGATCACCGATCCGCAGATCCGGGTGGTGATCGCCGGGCAGCTCAAGCAGGGCAAGAGCCAACTGCTCAACTCGTTGCTGAACATGCCGGTGGCTCGGGTGGGTGACGACGAGTCGACGGTGCTGACGACAGTCGTCCTCTACGGCGAGCAGCCCGCCGCACAACTGATCGTCGCGACCGCCGACGGCGGCGTCGAGGCCATCGCGATTCCCACCGCCGACATCAACAAGGACTTGCGCCGCGCGCCGCAGGCCGGCGGCAGAGAAGTGCTGCGCGTCGAAGTGATCGCGCCCAGCCCGCTGCTCAACGGCGGCCTGGTGTTCATCGACACCCCCGGGGTCGGCGGCCACGGGCAGCCGCATCTCGCGGCGACGCTCGGGCTGTTGCCCGACGCGGACGCGATGCTGATGGTCAGCGACACCAGCCAGGAATTCACCGAACCCGAGATGACGTTCGTCCGGCAGGCGTTCGAGATCTGCCCGGTCGCCGCGATCGTCGCCACCAAGACCGACCTCTACCCGCACTGGCGTGCGGTCGTCGACGCCGACCAGACCCACCTGCAGCGGGCCGGCTTAACCATCCCGCTGATCCCGGCGTCGTCGCTGCTGCGCCACCACGCGATCTCGCTCGACGACAAGGAGCTCAACGAGGAGTCGAACTTCCCGGCGATCGTCGCGTTCCTGTCCGACAAGGTGCTGTCCCGGGAGAACGACCGCGTCCGCGACCAGGTTCTCGCCGAATTGCTTTCCACCGCAGATCATTTGACGCTGACGCTGGAGTCGGAATTGTCGACGCTGACAGATCCCGACGTACGCGAGCGGCTCACCGCGGACCTGGAACGACGCAAGAGGGAGGCGCAGGACGCGCTGGCGGCCTCGGCGCTGTGGCAGCAGGTGCTCAACGACGGGGTAGCCGACCTGACCGCGGACGTCGACCACGACCTGAGGTCGCGGTTCCGCGCGATCACCCAGCGCTTCGAGAACGTCGTCGACGGCTGCGACCCGACGTTGCGATGGGCGGAGATCGGCAACGAACTGGAGCAGGCGGTGGCCGAGGCCGTCGGCGACAACTTCGTCTGGGCGTTCCAGCGGGCGGAGGCGCTGGCAAAGGAGGTGGCCCGCACGTTCGAAGAGGTGGGACTGGAACCGGTCAGGGCACCGCAGATCAGCGCGCGTCAGATGGGTGCCGCGTTCAGCGGGTTCAAGTCGCTGGCCCAGATGGACGCCAAACCGGTCAGCGCCAGCAGCAAGGTGGTCAGCGGGATGCGCGGCTCCTACGGCGGCGTGCTGATGTTCGGCATGCTCGGCTCGCTGGCCGGGCTGGGCATGTTCAACCCGCTGTCGGTGGGCGCCGGACTCCTCCTGGGTCGCAAGGCTTACAAGGAGGACATGGAGAACCGGATGCTGCGGCTGCGCAACGAGGCCAAGAACAACGTGCGGCGGTTCGTCGACGACATCTCGTTCGTCGTCACCAAGGAGTCCCGCGACCGGCTGCAGGCCATCCATCGGCAGCTGCGCAACCACTACCGCGAAATCGCGAATCAGACCACCCGCTCGCTCAACGAGTCGCTGCAGGCGATGCTCACGTCCGCGCGGCTGGAGGAGAACGAGCGCAACCAGCGGGCCGCCGAGCTGGATCGACAGCTCAACGTCCTCAAGCAGGTGTCGGCGAAGGCGGCCGAGCTGGCCGCTCCGCAATCCGCCGCGGCCGGCACGAGCCCGACGCAGCCGCGGGTCACGCTGCGCCGATAATCGACCGGTGATGAGCGCTCGCGCGAAGAGGAGTAGGCCCTGAGTACCAGCGATCGGGTCCGCGCCATCCTCGGCGGCACGATCCGGGCGTACCGCAACGACCCCGCCTACCGGCACCGGGCCGACCTGCACCGCGAGCTGGAGCTCATCGGATGGCGGCTGAACCAGCCGATCCGCATCGCGTTGGCCGGGACGCTGAAAGCGGGCAAGTCCACCCTGGTGAATGCGCTGGTCGGGGAGAACATCGCGCCCACCGACGCCACCGAGGCCACCCGTATCGTGACCTGGTTCCGGCACGGGCCCACACCGAAGGTGACCGCCAACCACCGCGGCGGCCGCCGCACCAACGTGCCGATCACCCGGGATGACGGCCTGACGTTCGACCTCGGCAACCTCGACCCGGACGACGTGATGGACCTCGACGTCGAGTGGCCCGCGGCCGAGCTGATCGATACGACGATCATCGACACCCCCGGGACGTCGTCGCTGTCCAGCGACGTCTCCGCGCGCACGCTGCGGCTACTCGTGCCCGAGGACGGCGTGCCGCGGGTCGATGCGGTCGTGTTCCTGCTGCGCACGCTCAACGCGGCAGACATCGCGCTGCTGCGGCAGATCGGCGAGCTGGTCGGCGGGTCCGCGGGTGCGCTGGGTGTGATCGGGGTGGCATCGCGTGCCGACGAGATCGGCGCGGGCCGCATCGACGCGATGCTGTCGGCCAAGGACGTCGCGAAGCGGTTCACCGAGGAGATGGACAAGACAGGAATCTGCCAGGCCGTGGTACCGGTGTCCGGCCTGCTGGCACAGACCGCGCGCACCCTGCGTCAGAGCGAGTTCGTGGCACTGCAGAAGCTGGCCGGCGTCGACACCGCGGAACTGGCGAAGGCGATGCTGTCGGCGGATCGCTTTGTGCGCGAAGACAGTTCGCTACCCGTCGACGCCGCGATGCGCGCCCGGCTGCTGGACCGGTTCGGCATGTTCGGGGTCCGGATCTCGATCGCGGTACTGCGCTCCGGGGTCGACGATTCGGTGGCGCTGGCCGACGAACTTCTGGAGCGCAGCGGACTAGTGGCGCTGCGTGACGTCATCGACCAGCAGTTCGCGCAGCGCTCGGACCTGTTGAAGTCGCACACCGCGCTGCTGTCGCTGCGGCGCTTCGTCGAGGTCAACCCGCTTGCGGCCACTGCCGCGATCATCGCCGACGTCGACCCGCTGCTCGCCGACACCCACGCGTTCGAAGAGCTGCGGCTGCTGAGCCAATTACGTTCCCGGCCAACAACTTTGACCGACGACGAGATGGCGTCACTGCGCCGGATCATCGGAGGCTCGGGCACGGACGCGGCCAGCAGGCTGGGCCTGAC
>JBAPQQ010000550.1:0-2832 GCA_049280695.1 Mycobacterium sp. | reverse complement strand
CGTCCGCATGGTGAGCTGGGTGCCGGGCTCGCCGATCGACTGCGCGGCGACGATTCCCACCGCCTCGCCGATGTCGACGAGCTTGCCGGTGGCCATCGAACGGCCGTAGCAGTGCGCGCACACACCGTTGGCCGAACCGCACGTCAGCACCGACCGCACCCGCACCGAGGAGATGCCGTTCTCCAGCAGCAGGTCGATCGCCGGGTCACCCAGGTCGTGGCCCTTCTCGACCAGCACGTTGCCCTTGCCGTCGGTCGCGTCCTCAGCCAAAGTCCTTGCGTACGCAGATGTTTCGACGTACTGGTCCTTGGCCAGCGTGCTGTCGGGCTGTACCTCGGCGAGCCGCACCGTGATGCCGCGCTCGGTGCCGCAGTCGTGCTCGCGAACGATCACGTCCTGGCTCACATCCACCAGACGGCGGGTCAGGTACCCGGAGTCGGCGGTACGCAACGCCGTGTCGGCCAAGCCCTTTCGCGCGCCGTGGGTGTTGATGAAGTACTCCAGCACCGTCAGGCCCTCGCGGAACGACGACTTGATGGGCCGCGGGATGAACTCGCCCTTCGGGTTGGTCACCAGGCCCTTCATGCCTGCCAGCGTCCGGGTTTGGGTGAAGTTACCGGTCGCACCCGACTCCACGATCGTGATGATCGGGTTGTCTTCGGGATAGTGCGACCGCAGCGCCTCACCGACCTCTTCGGTGGCGTCCTGCCAGATCTTGACCAGCGCCTCGTTGCGCTCCTGATGGTTCAGGGCGCCGCGCTGGTACTTCTTCTCGATCCCGTCGGCTTCCTTCTCGTAGCGCTCGAGGATCTCCTGCTTCTCCGGCGGAACCAGCACGTCGGCCATCGACACGGTGACACCCGAACGCGTGGCCCAGTAGAAGCCGGCGTCCTTGAGTTTGTCGACGGTCTGCGCGACGACGATCATCGGATAGCGCTCGGCCAGATCGTTGATGATCCGCGCCTGCACCTTCTTGTGCATCTGCTCGTTGATGAACGCATACGCCTGCGGCAGCAGCTCGTTGAACAGCACCCGGCCCAGGGTGGTTTCGATCGTCCACGCATCCCCCGGCTTCCAGCCGTCGTCGCCGAACAACGAGGCCTCGAGCTCGGCCGGCGGGCGCAGTTGGGTCAGCCGCACCTTGATCCGGGCGCGCGCCGAAAGCGCACCGCGGTCCATCGCCATGATCGCCTCGGCCGGCGAGCTGTACACACCCGACTCCGGCTGGTCCTTGGCAGCCGGCCGGTACTCGCCGACATCGCCGGGCACCTCGGTGGTCAGGTAGTACAGGCCGGTGACCATGTCCAGACGCGGCATGGCCAGCGGCTTGCCCGACGCCGGCGACAGGATGTTGTTGCTCGACAGCATCAGGATGCGAGCCTCGGCCTGCGCCTCCGCCGACAGCGGCAGGTGCACGGCCATCTGGTCGCCGTCGAAGTCGGCGTTGAAGGCCTCGCACACCAGCGGATGCAGCTGAATCGCCTTGCCCTCCACCAGCATCGGCTCGAACGCCTGGATGCCGAGCCGGTGCAGCGTCGGCGCCCGGTTCAGCAGCACCGGGTGCTCGCCGATGACCTCTTCGAGCACATCCCACACCTGCGGGCGCTGACGCTCCACCATCCGCTTGGCGCTCTTGATGTTCTGCGCATGGTTGAGGTCGACGAGCCGCTTCATCACGAACGGCTTGAACAGCTCGAGTGCCATCAGCTTGGGCAGGCCGCACTGGTGCAGCTTGAGCTGCGGGCCGACGACGATCACCGAGCGGCCCGAGTAGTCGACGCGCTTGCCGAGCAGGTTCTGACGGAACCGGCCCTGCTTGCCCTTCAACAGATCCGAAAGCGACTTCAGCGGACGGTTTCCCGGCCCGGTGACGGGACGGCCGCGGCGGCCGTTGTCGAACAGCGCGTCCACCGACTCCTGCAGCATCCGCTTCTCGTTGTTGACGATGATCTCGGGCGCACCGAGGTCGATCAGCCTCTTGAGCCGGTTGTTGCGGTTGATCACGCGGCGGTACAGGTCGTTCAGGTCAGACGTGGCGAACCGCCCGCCGTCGAGCTGCACCATGGGGCGCAGTTCCGGCGGGATCACCGGCACCGCGTCGAGCACCATGCCCATCGGCGAGTTGCCCGACTGCTGGAACGCGGCGACCACCTTCAGCCGCTTGAGCGCGCGAAGCTTCTTCTGGCCCTTGCCGCTTCGGATCACCTCACGCAGCGTGTCGGCCTCGGCGTCGATGTCGAAAATCTCGATCAGCTTCTGGATCGCCTCCGCGCCCATCGAGCCGGTGAAGTACTCGCCGTAGCGGTCGATTAGCTCGCGGTAGAGCACCTCGTCGACGATCAGCTGCTTGGGAGCGAGCTTGGTGAACGTCGTCCAGATCTCCTCGAGTCGGGCCAGCTCACGCTGTGCACGGTCACGGATCTGACGCATCTCGCGCTCACCGCCGTCGCGAACCTTGCGTCGCACGTCGGCTTTGGCGCCTTCGGACTCCAGCTCCTTGAGGTCGGCCTCGAGCTTCTGCGCGCGCGCCTCCAAGTCGTTGTCGCGCTGCGACTCGATGGCCTTCTTCTCGCCTTCCATCTCTTTTTCCAGGGTGGAGAGCTCGTTGTGACGCAGCTCGTCGTCGACGTGGGTGATGACGTAGGCGGCGAAGTAGATGATCTTCTCGAGGTCCTTGGGCGCCAGGTCCAGCAGGTAGCCCAGGCGCGACGGGACGCCCTTGAAGTACCAGATGTGCGTGACCGGAGCGGCCAGCTCGATGTGCCCCATCCGCTCCCGGCGCACCTTGGCGCGGGTCACCTCGACGCCGCAGCGCTCGCAGATGATGCCCTT
>JBAPQQ010000549.1:0-7019 GCA_049280695.1 Mycobacterium sp. | reverse complement strand
GCTCACGGCGGCGGGTGCCGAGGTGATGGTGTTCGACCCGCTCACTGACCCACTTCCCGACGACGCCGACGCGCTCGTCCTCCCCGGCGGATTTCCCGAGGAGTTCACCGCAGAGCTGGCCGCGAATGACGTTGCGCGCCAACAAGTGCAGCAGCTGGCTGCCGGCGGCGCACCGGTGCACGCGGAATGCGCGGGCCTGACGTACCTGGTTTCCGAGCTCGACGGCCACCCGATGTGCGGGGTGCTTTCGGGATCGGCGCGGTTCACCGACCGGCTGACGCTGGGCTACCGCGACGCGGTCGCGGTCACCGACTCCTCCCTTCACGCCGCCGGTGAGCGAACCACCGGCCATGAATTCCACCGCACGACAGTCGAATTCACCGAAAGCTATCAACCTGCTTGGGTTTACAGCGGGAACCGGACCGTCAGGGACGGCGCTGTGCACGGCGGCGTCCATGCCTCGTATCTGCACACTCACCCGGCAGCTGCGCCGGATGCGGTGGCACGCTTCGTCGCCCACGCCGCGCGCTCTAGGCTCGCCCGATGAGCCGTTTGCGCGAAGAGGATCCGGTGCCGTGACCGAGAACGCTTATCTCGCCGGGCTCCGGCTGGCCCGCAGGAAGGTCGTCGTCGTCGGCGGTGGAAGCGTCGCGCAGCGCCGGCTACCGCTGCTCATCGCCAGCGGCGCCGACGTGCACGTCGTCACCCGGTCGGCGACACCGGCCGTCGAGGCGATGAGCGGAATCTCGTTGTCGTTCAGGGAGTATCGCGACGGCGACCTGGAGGGCGCCTGGTATGCGATCGCCGCAACCGACGAGCCCGAGGTCAACGCAGCCGTCGTCGCCGAAGCCGAAGCCCGCCACATCTTCTGCGTCCGCGCCGACATCGCCCGGGAGGGAACGGCCGTCACCCCCGCGTCTTTCGAGTACGAGGGCCTTGCCGTCGGCGTGCTTGCCGGCGGGGAGCACCGTCGTTCCGCGGCGATCAGGTCGGCGATCCACGAGGCGCTGCAACGGGGCCTCATCACCGCGGACACGCCGGACGTGGTGCACAGCGGCGTGGCGCTCGTGGGCGGCGGGCCCGGGGATCCGGAGCTGATCACAGTGCGTGGCCGGCGGCTGCTGGCCCATGCCGACGTGGTGGTGGCCGACCGGCTCGCACCCGCCGAACTGCTCGCCGAACTGCCGCCGCATGTCGAGGTGATCGACGCCGCGAAAATCCCCTACGGCCGCGCGATGGCCCAGGACGCGATCAACGCGGTGCTGATCGACCGGGCCGCAGCGGGCAAGTTCGTCGTCCGGCTCAAGGGTGGTGACCCGTTCGTGTTCGCCCGCGGCTACGAAGAGGTGCTGGCGTGCGCCGACGCCGGCGTCCCCGTCACCGTCGTACCGGGTGTGACAAGCGCCATAGCGGTGCCCGCCCTGGCCGGTGTCCCGGTCACCCACCGCTTGGTGACGCACGAGTTCGTGGTGGTCAGCGGCCACGTCGCTCCGGGCGACCCGGAATCGTTAGTTAATTGGGATGCGCTGGCCGCGATGACGGGAACGATCGTTCTGATGATGGCCGTCGAGCGGATCGAACTGTTCGCCGATGTGCTCCTGAAGGGCGGCCGACCTGCACAAACACCGGTGCTCGTGGTGCAGCAGGGCACCACGGCAGCCG
The DNA here is from genome assembly GCA_049280695.1 of Mycobacterium sp. Lineage (GTDB taxonomy): Bacteria > Actinomycetota > Actinomycetes > Mycobacteriales > Mycobacteriaceae > Mycobacterium. The sequence continues at coordinate 5,357 of JBAPQQ010000549.1, read as the reverse complement.
AGCGGACGGTGCGCGCGACGCTTGCCGACGCGGCCAGGAAGATCCGCGAAGAGGGCGTCCGGCCTCCCGCGATCATCGTGATCGGGGCGGTCGCGGGGTTCGCGGAATTAAAGGAAGGCTAAGAGTACTGTAAGGTAACTCTCCATGACGGCTCTCAATGACGCCGAGCGGATGACCGTCGACCACGACGGTCACAGAGCTCTGGATCGCGCCAATCAGGCCGCCCTCGACGTTTCCCGGCGAACCACCTGGTCGCGCCCGGCCTGGTTGCCGTCGCGGCGCTTCATCTCCGCGGTGGTCGCCATCGGCGGCATGCAGTTGCTCGCCACCATGGACAGCACGATCGCGATCGTCGCCCTGCCGCGGATCCAGGACGAGCTGAACCTGTCCGACGCCGGCCGCAGCTGGGTGATCACCGCTTACGTGCTGACTTTCGGCGGCCTGATGCTGCTCGGCGGCCGGCTCGGTGACACGATCGGGCGCAAGCGCACGTTCATCGCCGGTGTCGCGTTGTTCACGATCGCATCGGTGCTGTGCGGGCTGGCCTGGGACGAAGCGACGTTGGTGACCGCGCGGTTGCTGCAAGGCGTCGGGGCAGCGATCGCGTCGCCCACTGCTCTCGCGCTCATCGCGACCACCTTCCCCAAAGGCCCGGCACGAAACACCGCGACGGCCATCTTCGCTGCGATGACCGGAATCGGTTCGGTGATGGGGCTGATCGTCGGTGGTGCGCTGACCGAGGTGTCCTGGCGGCTGGCGTTCCTGGTGAACGTCCCGATCGGCCTGCTGATGCTGTATCTGGCCCACACCACGCTCTCCGAGACGCATCGCGAGCGGATCAAGCTCGACGCCACCGGCGCCATCCTGGCGACCCTGGGCTGCACCGCGGCCGTGTTCGGCTTCTCCATGGGCCCCGAGGCCGGCTGGTTGTCGCCTTTGACAATCGGTGCGGGCATGGCCGCCGTGGTGTTCCTCGGTGCGTTCGCATTCACCGAACGCACGGCCGACAACCCCTTGGTGCCGTTCGACCTGTTCCGTGACCGCAACCGGGTGGCGACGTTCGCGGCGATCTTCCTGGCCGGCGGCGTCATGTTCACCCTGACCGTGCTGATCGGCCTCTATGTGCAAGACATCATGGGTTACAGCGCACTTCGCGCCGGCGTCGGCTTCATTCCGTTCGTGATCGCGCTGGGCATCGGGCTGGGTGTGTCGTCGCACCTGGTGTCGCTCTTCCCGCCGCGGATGCTGGTGATGGGCGGCGGCGTGCTGGTGCTGGCGGCGATGATCTACGGCTCGACGCTCAACGGCGGCATTCCGTACTTCCCGAACCTGGTGCTGCCGATCACCGTCGGCGGCCTCGGCATCGGCATGATCGTGGTCCCGTTGACCGTGTCGGCGATCGCGGGCGTCGGCTTCGACCGGATCGGCCCGGTGTCGGCGATCGCGCTGATGGCGCAGAGCCTGGGCGGCCCCGTCGTGCTGGCCGTGATCCAGGCCGTCATCACGTCGCGCACGCTGTACTTGGGCGGTACCACCGGCCCGGTGAAGAACATGACGGCGGCGCAGCTCAACGCGCTCGACCACGGCTACACCTACGGCCTGCTGTGGGTGGCCGCGGTGGCCGTGCTGGTGGGCGGCGCGGCGCTGTTCATCGGCTACACCTCGCGAGAGGTCGCGCACGCCCAGGAAGTCAAGGACGCGCTGGACGCCGGAGAGCTTTAGCTCGACATCCAGTCCCGGAGAGCTTTAGCTCGACATCCAGTAGGCCTTGCGCGCGCGTCGCGCAGGTATCGCCTCGGTAGGGTTGCTATCCATGTTCGTGGCGCGGCGCACTCAACGAATGCCGCTGGCCTCCAGCGTTGTCGGGATCGCGATCATCGCGATCACCGGCATGCAGCTGATGTCGACGCTCGACGGCACGATCGTCGTGGTCGCACTCCCGCGCATGCAGGCCGATCTGGGCATGTCCGACGCGGCGAAGAGCTGGGTGATCACCGCGTACGTTCTGACCTTCGGCGGTCTGCTGCTGCTCGGCGGGCGTGTCGGTGACGCGGTAGGGCACAAGCGGGCGTTTATCGGCGGTGTCGGCGTGTTCACCGCAGCATCGCTGGTCTGCGGCGTGGCGTTCGATCCGGCGATGCTGGTCGTGGCCCGGGCCGTGCAGGGCATCGGGGCTGCGGTCGCCGCGCCGACCGGGCTGGCGCTGATCGCGTCGACCTACGCCGTCGGCCACGCCCGCAACCGGGCCATGGCGGTGTCGGCGGGAATGATGGGCGTCGGCTCGGTGCTCGGCCTGGTGCTCGGCGGCGCTTTCACGGTGATCTCGTGGCGGCTGGCGTTTCTGATCAACGTGCCGATCGGCATCGTCATCACCGCGATCGCGCTGACCCAGCTGCGGGAGACGCACCGCGAGCGGCTGCGCCTGGATGTCGCAGGCGCAGTGCTCGCGACGCTGGCGTGCACCACGGCGGTGCTGATCTTCACCCAGGGGCCGCCCCTAGGCTGGATCGACCCCTGGATCTTCGGTGCGGCGGTGGCCACCGTGCTGTTGTTCGGCGGCTTCCTGCTGGTGGAGCGCACCGCAGACCACCCCCTCGTGCCGCTGTCGCTGTTCACCGACCGCAACCGGGTGATGACGTTCACGTCGCTGTTTCTGGCCGGCGGAGTGCTGCTGACGTTGACCGTGATGATCGGGCTCTACGTGCAGGACGTCCTCGGCTACTCGGCGTTGCGGGCAGGCATCTCGTTCATTCCGTTCGCCGTTGCCCTGGGGCTGGGCAACGTGGCGGCCGCCCGGGTCGCGCCGCTAGTCACGCCGCGCTGGCTGATCATCGGCGGCGGCTGGTTCGTGCTCGGCGCGATGCTGTACGGCTCGACGCTGAATCACACGATCCCGTACTTCCCCGACCTGTTCGTCCCGATCGTCGTCGGCGGTTTCGGCATCGGTGTGATCTCGGTGATCCTGCCGCTGTGCGCGCTCGCCGAGGTCGGCCCGCGCGAGATCGGCCCTGTTGCCGCGATCACCCTGATGGTGCAGAACCTGGGTGGCCCGCTGGTGCTCGTCGTCATCCAGGCCGTGCAGACGTCGCGCACGCTGTATCTGGGCGGGACCACCGGACCGGTCCGCGCCATGACGCCGGCCCAACTGGACGCGCTGGACCGCGGCTACACCTACTCGCTGTTGTGGGTCGCGGCGGTCGCGGTGCTGGTGGGAGTCAGCGCACTGATGATCGGGTTTTCCGCCCGCCAGATCGCAGCCGCCCAGTACACCCGCGAGGCCGTGGAGGCCGGGGAGTTGTAGACCGCCATCGCATAAGGTGGTCGGCTGTGATCACCCGCATGTCCGAGCTGTTCCTGCGCACGCTGCGCGAGAACCCCGCCGACGCCGAGGTGCCCAGCCACAAGCTGTTGATCCGCGCCGGCTACATCCGGCCCGTCGGGCCTGGCCTGTACACCTGGCTGCCGCTGGGCCTGCGGGTGCTGCGCAAGATCGAACGCATCGTCCGCGAGGAGATGAACGCCATTGGCGGGCAGGAGATTCTGTTTCCCGCTTTGGTGCCGCGCGCGCCGTACGAGGCGACGAACCGCTGGACCGAGTACGGCGACAGCGTGTTTCGGCTCAAGGACCGCCGCGCTGCCGACTACATGCTGGGCCCCACGCACGAGGAGCTGTTCACCCTCACGGTGAAGGGGGAGTACAGCTCCTACAAGGACTTCCCGTTGCTGCTGTACCAAATTCAGAACAAGTACCGCGACGAGGCGCGGCCCCGCGCCGGCATCCTTCGCGGCCGCGAGTTCGTGATGAAGGACTCGTACTCCTTCGACGTCGACGAAGCCGGGCTCGAGGACCACTACCGTGCGCACCGCGACGCGTATCAGCGGATGTTCGAGCGGATGAAGCTGCGGTACGTGGTCGTGTCCGCGCTGTCCGGTGCGATGGGCGGCAGCGCGTCCGAGGAGTTCCTCGCCGAAAGCCCCGTCGGCGAGGACACTTTCGTGCGGTGCGTGGAATCGGGCTATGCGGCCAATGTCGAGGCCGTCATCACCGCGCGGCCCGATCCGCTGCCGGTCGACGGGTTGCCCGAGCCGGTGGTGCACGACACCGGCGACACCCCGACCATCAGTACGCTGGTCGACTGGGCCAACGCCGCCCTGGACCGCACTGTCACTGCCGCCGACACGCTGAAGAACGTGCTGCTGAAAGTCCGCCCGGCCGGCGGTGACTGGGAGTTGCTCGCGGTAGGCGTTCCCGGCGACCGCGAGGTCGACGACAAGCGGCTCGATGCAGCGCTGCACCCGGCCGAATACGCGATGCTCGACGACGGCGACTTCGCGAAGTACCCATTCTTGGTCAAGGGTTATATCGGCCCAAAAGGTTTGGCCGCCAACGGTGTTCGCTTTCTCGTCGATCCCAGGGTGGTGGACGGGACCAGCTGGATCACCGGGGCTGACGCGCCTGGCAAGCACGTCGTCGGACTGGTCGCCGGGCGCGATTTCGTGCCCGACGGCACCATCGAGGCCGCAGAGGTGCGCGACGGCGACGTGTCACCGGACGGGGCGGGGCCGCTGGTGTCCGCGCGCGGCATCGAGATCGCGCACATCTTCCAGCTCGGCCGCAAGTACACCGACACGTTCTCCGTCGACGTGCTCGGCGAAGACGGCAAGCCGGTGCGGCTGACGATGGGCTCCTACGGGGTCGGGGTGTCGCGGCTGGTCGCGGTGATCGCCGAGCAGCACCACGACGACCTCGGGCTGCGGTGGCCGTCCTCGGTGTCGCCCTTCGACGTTCACCTGGTGATCGCGAACAAGGACGCGGCTGCCCGCGACGGCGCTGTGCAGGTGGCGCGCGACCTGGACCGCCTGGGTGTCGACGTGCTGCTCGACGACCGGCAGGCCTCTCCCGGAGTGAAGTTCAAGGACGCCGAGCTGCTGGGCGTGCCGTGGATCGTGGTGGTGGGCCGCGGCTGGGCCGACGGGATCGTCGAGCTGCGAGACCGGTTCAGCGGCGAAACCCGGGAGGTGCCGGTCGATTCCGCGGCGACGGTCATCGCCGACGCCGTCTCCGAGTGACTATTCGCTGCCGCCGGGAAAGGTCGTCGTCAACGGCCACGTGCCCAGCGCCAGCCGCCAGCGCGCCGCGCGCACTGCGGCCTGCGTGAGCGCAGTCACTGCGAAGGCGCGGTCCTGCGACGACTTCGACTGCTCCAGCGCGGCGCGCCAGGCCACTTGGTCGTCGGTTTCCATCCGGATCGCCAGGGTGGCCGCGTCCTTCCAGTTGTTCACCGGGATCGGCAGCTGATAGCCGGCCGCGGCGACCGGCGCCGCGACTCCGCGCCCGGCGAGCATCCCGATCGCGG
>JBAPQQ010000548.1:0-5693 GCA_049280695.1 Mycobacterium sp. | reverse complement strand
AGATGATCACAGTGTCATCGGCACCCAGTCGGCGGGCCACGCGCGCGGCGTCCATCGCGGTGTTGCCGCCTCCGTACACCGCCACGCGCTGACCGATTTCCGGATGCTCACCCGCGGCCACACTGCGCAGAAATGCCAACGCGTCCACCATCGTCGACGCGTCGGTGACCGGAATGTTGACACGCTTGGCCAGGTGAGCGCCGACCGCGACGAATGCCGCGTCGAAAAGGCCGTCCCTGAGTTCCTCGCCGAGGTCATGGACCCGGTGCCCGCAGGTGATCTGCACGCCGAGCGCGGCGATGCGCCGGATTTCGACGTCGAGGACGTCGCGCGGCAACCGGTAGTTGGGGATGCCGTAGCGCATCATGCCGCCCGGCTCGTCGCCGGCGTCGCGGATCTCGACCTGATGGCCCCGCCGGGCCAGGTGGTAGGCCGCGGACAGCCCGCTCGGACCGGCGCCGACGATCAGCACCCGCTTCCCGGACGGAGGCGGGGGCGGCGCGAACTGCCAGCCGTGCTCGCGGGCGGCGTCGCCGAGAAACCGCTCGACGGCGTGGATGGACACGGCGGAGTCGAGATTCATGCGATTGCAGTTCGACTCGCAGGGGTGGTAGCAGACGCGGCCGTGGATCGCGGCAAAGGGGTTGTCGCCTACCAGGAGTCGCCAAGCCTCTTCGTGCTTGCCGACGCGCACGTGACCGAGCCAGCCCTGGATGTTCTCGCCGGCTGGGCATGCGTTGTTGCACGGGGGCAGCAGGTCGACGTAGACCGGGCGACGGTCACGGACCGGCCCGGCACGCGGCCGACCGTGCAGCAGGTCGGGCAGAGGGGTCAGGTCGTGCCTGGCTCCGGGTACATCACCTTCGGAAGTCACTTCTCCGACAATAGGACGAACGGCGCCGGTTAGCCGCGGGCTTCGGGTAATCGAGGCGAGACCGTGCCCACCGGAACCAGCGGCATGGCCAACAGAGGGAAGACGGCGCAGGCCGCGAACGCAGCCGAGTAGCCGGCCGCGGTGATCAGCGCACCGAATACCGGCGGCGCGATTCCGGCCGTCAGCAGCTGGCTGGTGTTCTGCGTGCCGAGCGCGCGGCCGCTCCAGAACGGCCCGGCGATTTCGGCGATCGCGGTGAAGGCCAGACCGTTGTCGCTGACCGTCACCACCGAGGCGACGACCATCACCGCGACACTCGCAGGTGAGCGCCAACAATCGGTCAGAGCCAGCACGCCCATCGTGAATGCAGCCGCCGCGGCGATCGTCCGGATGGGCCGCAGGCGTGATCCGGCGCGGTCCGACCATCGGCCCGCCGCGACGCGGCCGAGCGCGCCGAGAACCTGAGCCGCTGTGACCAGGGCACCGGCGGAGCCGGCCGACCACCCGCGGTCGGTCATCAACCACACCAGCGTGAACGTCCACACCACCACCTGCGGCACGACGAGGAGCACCGACACCGCATGGATGCGCCACAGCACCGACGAGCCCCGATAGGGGTTGGCGAGGTCATGTTCCGGTGCCTGCTCGCGCCGCGGGCGCGGCGGGTTCAGCACGCCGACCGCGCTGGCCACCGCCGACACTGCGCAGACCACGGCAGGGAAGAGCAGCGCCGCACCGATGCCGTGGCTCTGCGCCAGCCGCGGAATCACCAAGGCGCCGAGTGCGACTCCGAGCGGCTGTGCGGTCTGCCGGATCCCCATCGCGAGGCCGCGCCGCTCGGCGGGGAACCAGCCCACGACGAGCCGCCCGCTGGCCGAGTTGCTACTTGCCGCGGCCATCCCGCCGAGCAGCAGGAACGCCGCAGTACCCGGCAGGGTCGCCGCGGTCGCGGCGGCGAAGGCAGCGGCGGCGGTGAGCGCGGAACCCAGCGCGAGCACGAGGCGCTCGCCGAGGCGGTCGACGGCGTAGCCCCACGCGAACAGCGTGAACACCATGCCGATGCTCGGCATCGCGGAGATCAGGCCGGCGTCGGCGAGGTCCAGCCCGCGGCGCTCGTGCATGGTGGGGATCAGAAACGCCGCCCCGTTGATGAACACGTTGGCGAACATCGTCGACGACAACGCGATCGCGAGCATCGACCACCGGCGTGCCGTGCCGATGTCCTCGACGCTCACGGTTGAATCGTCGCACCGCTGCGGAATCGTCGGTGAACCTGCCACTAGGCTTCTACGAATGCGGCTTGGTCGAATTGCCAGCCCCGACGGCGTGGCCTTCGTCGCGATCGAAGGAGAAGGCGCGGACGCGGTGGCGCGGGAGATCGCCGAACATCCGTTCGGCACGCCCACTTTCACCGGCCGGCGATGGCCACTGGCCGACGTGCGGCTGCTGGCGCCGATTCTGGCGAGCAAGGTGGTGTGCGTCGGCAAGAACTATGCGGCGCACATCCAGGAGATGGGCGGCGAGCAGTTCGAGGACCCGGTCATTTTCATGAAGCCCAACACGGCGATCATCGGGCCGGATGTGCCGATCCAGTTGCCTGCGAATGCGAACCCGGTGCATTACGAAGGGGAACTCGCCGCGGTGATCGGTCGCCCGTGCAAGGACGTGCCGGCCGCGCGCGCGGCGGAGAACATCCTCGGCTACACGGCTGCCAACGACGTGACGGCACGCGACCAGCAGCGCAAAGACGGGCAGTGGACTCGCGGCAAGGGCCACGACACGTTCTGCCCGGTGGGGCCGTGGATCGTCACCGACGTCGACCCGTCGGATCTCGAGATCCGTACCGAGGTGAACGGCAATGTGCGCCAACGCAGCCGGACTTCGCTGATGATTCACGACGTGGGCGCGATCGTGGAATGGATCTCAGCGGTGATGACACTGCTGCCCGGCGATCTGATAGTGACCGGCACACCCGAGGGCGTCGGCCCGATCGAGCACGGCGACATCGTCAGCGTCACCGTCGAAGGAATCGGTACTTTGACGAATCCGGTTGTGCGCAAGGGGACGTCATGACGGTTCGGGTGCGCTTCTGCCCGTCGCCCACCGGCGTGCCGCATGTCGGGCTGATCCGCACCGCGCTGTTCAACTGGGCCTACGCGCGGCACTGCGACGGCGTTTTCGTGTTCCGCATCGAGGACACCGACTCGCTGCGCGACACCGAGGAGAGTTATCTGGCGCTGCTGGACGCTCTGCGCTGGCTCGGATTGGACTGGGACGAGGGGCCGGAAGTCGGCGGACCTCACGGGCCTTACCGCCAGTCGCAGCGTCTCGATGTGTACCGCGACGTGCTGGCACGTCTGGTGGAGACGGGCGAGGCGTACGAAGCGTTTTCGACGGCCGAGGAGGTGGAGGCGCGCCACCTGGCCGCCGGGCGCAATCCCAAGCTGGGGTACGACAACTACGACCGCGACCTGACCGATTCGCAGCGGGATGCATTTCGTGCCGAGGGCCGACGACCCGTGGTGCGGCTTCGGATACCCCCGAGTGAACTCGGTTGGCGCGACTTGGTGCGCGGCGACATGTCCTATGCCGCGGGCAGCATTCCTGATTTCGCGCTGACCCGCGGCAACGGAGAACCGTTGTACACGTTGGTCAATCCGGTCGACGACTCGCTGATGAAGATCACCCACGTGCTGCGCGGCGAGGACCTGATGCCGTCGACACCCCGTCAGATCGCGTTGTACCAGGCGCTGCGGAGAATCGGTGTCGCGGAAGAGATCCCGTCGTTCGGACACCTGCCGACTGTTCTGGGCGAAGGCACCCGGAAGCTGTCGAAGCGAGATCCCCAATCCAACCTGTTCGCTCATCGCGACCGTGGGTTCATCCCGGAGGGGCTGCTCAATTACCTTGCGCTGCTGGGCTGGTCGATCGCACCGGACCGCGACGTGTTCTCGCTCGACGAGATGGTTGCTGCGTTCGACGTCGCCGACGTCAACGCCAATCCGGCGCGATTCGACCAGAAGAAGGCCGACGCGATCAACGCCGAGCACATCCGGCTGCTCGAGCCGTCGGGTTTCACCGCACGGCTGCGGGACTATTTCGCCGCGCACGGTCACGACCTCGGTTTGGACGAGGCGGGGTTCGCGGAAGCGGCCGGGCTGGTGCAGACGCGGATCGTCGTGCTCGGTGACGCCTGGGACCTGCTGAAGTTTCTGGACGATTCGTCGTATGCGATCGAGGAGAAGGCGGCTTCCAAGGAGCTGGGCGGCGAGGCCGCGCCGGTGCTGGACGCGGCACAGGCAGCGTTGGAGAGCGTCGAGGACTGGTCAGCCGAAAGTATCGAGACCGCGCTCAAGGCGGCGCTGATCGAGTCGATGGGCCTCAAGCCGCGCAAGGCGTACGGGCCGATCCGGGTCGCTGTCACCGGCTCGACGATCAGCCCGCCGCTGTTCGAGTCTCTGCAGCTGTTGGGGCGTGACCGCAGCATGGCGCGGTTGCGTGGGGCGCGTGAGCTGCAGCCGTGACGGACAGCCCTGACAAGGGCGCCGCGAAATCTTTGGTAGTCTGCACGTCGGCCGGTCTCGTCCGCTCGCAGCACCCTTAGGGTTCTGACCAGCGGTTATGGCGGCCAATGGGGTATGGTGTAATTGGCAACACAGCTGATTCTGGTTCAGCCATTCTAGGTTCGAGTCCTGGTACCCCAGCTCATCGCGGATTAGTTCCGCGTTGCCGTGTCGGTTATGCTGGCAAGCCGGATTGTTCATGGCCCCGTCGTCTAGCGGCCTAGGACGCCGCCCTCTCACGGCGGTAGCGTGGGTTCGAATCCCATCGGGGCTACAAATCGGCTGGAAGTTGCCTTCGCGTCTGCGTTCCGGCAATTCGCCTCTCCGCCACATCCGTCCGACAGGTCGGCTTGCCCGAATTCGCAGTGTCCACAGCCGCTTTCGGTTGTGGGTACTGCCGATTTCTGTCGGTGGCCGGCGATAGTATTCGCTCATGTGTTCGAATGGGTTGGACGGCCCGGAGGCGGTGTCCGCCGCGCTGGATCGCCTCGAAGCCGCGATCGACGCGGTCGGGCAATTGTCCTTTGACGCTGTTCCGGAATTGGACTGCGTGGCGGTGCTGGACCGGCTCATGACGATCGTGCGCAAGGTCTCGGCCTCGCAGTACGAGCTGGTCAACCGGCTCTCGGAGCGGGCGGTGGCCTCCGATATCGGCGGGCCGTTGGCGCGGGTGCTGGCCGATCGGCTGTCCATTCGCCCCGGGGCGGCGCGCCGGCTGATCAAGGATGCCGCACAGTTGGGGCATCGGCGCGCCATGACGGGGGAGCGGTTGGCGCCGCTGTGGCCCACCGCCGCAGCCCAGGTGCGTGCGGGCGCGATCGGCGCCGAGCACGTGAGCGTGATCGGTGACTTCTTTCACCAGCTGCCGGGGTTTGTCAGCTTCGCCGAGCGCGAGCGGGCCGAGGTGATGTTGGGGGCGATGGCTGCTGATCTGCGTCCGGACCAGTTGCAGAAGGCCGCTGAGCGGATGGCCGCGCTGATCAACCCCGACGGCACGTTCTCTGATGTGGATCGGGCCCGCAAGCGCGGGTTCCGCTGGGGGCGGCAGGGATCCGACGGGATGAGCCAGGGCATGCTCGTCGCCGACCCGCAACTGCGGGCGACGCTTGACGCGGTGATCGCAAAACTCGGCGCGCCGGGCATGTGCAACCCCGAGGACGCCGACCCCACGGTGGATGGTGAGCCCGGCGAGGCCGCGGTGCGCGGCGATACCCGCAGCCGCGCCCAGCGCAGGCATGACGCGCTGACGGCGATGG
>JBAPQQ010000547.1:0-8194 GCA_049280695.1 Mycobacterium sp. | reverse complement strand
GTCCAGGTCGCCATACGTCTGAGCGGAGTAGACCTTCGCCAGCCGGTCTTCGTATTCGTCCATTCCCAGCCGCCCCTGCGCTGCAGCATCAGTCAACAGTTGCGCAACCTGTATGCGGTCGGTGTCGGCGGCGCGCAACTCTGCGTAACGCTGAGGCATGTTGCTGGTCATCAGTGCCGAGCCTACGGCTTTGCCGTGGCGCTGCCCACAAAACTCATGCTTGTCTTGCGCCGAAATTGCGTTCCACGTGGTCCCCACTCGAACATTCCCTCGCTGGCGGCAATCTCGTGCTCAGTCGCCGGCCCAGCTCGGCGCCCGCTTCTGCAGGAACGCGAGCATGCCCTCGCGTGCCTCCTCGGACGCGAACAGCCGCGCCGACTGCGCGCTCAACGCCTCGGCCCGCCGGTCGAAGCCGTCGAGGATCCCGGCCGTCGTGAGAGCCTTCGACTCACGCAACCCCTGCGGCGAGCCACGACCCAGTTCGCGGGTGATCTCGCCGACCGCAGCCTCGACGTCGTCGGTGGCGATCGTCACCAGCCCGATGCGTTCGGCTTCCTCGGCGCCGAACTTCTCGGCGGTCAGGAAGTACCGGCCGACGGACCGCGGGGTCATCTTCGGCAACAGGGTCAGCGAGATGATCGCCGGCGCAACGCCGATGCGGGCCTCGGTGAGCGCGAACGTGCTGTTGCGGCCGGCGACGACGATGTCGCAGGCGCCGACCAGCCCGAACCCGCCTGCGCGCACGTGCCCGTCGATCGCACCGACCACCGGCAACGGCAGTTCGAGGATCGCCCTTAGCAGTTCAGTCAGCTGGCGGGTGCGCACATCGGGTCCGCCTTCGGACGCCTCGGACAAATCGGCGCCCGCGCAGAACGTACCGCCGGTGTGACCGAGCACCACCGCACGCACTTTCGGGTCGGCGGCCGCGTCGCGCAGCGCCCGATGCAGACCTTCGACCAGTGCCGACGACAGAGCGTTGCGGTTGTGCGGCGAGTTCAGGGTGACCCGTGCAGTCGGCCCGTGAACCGCGTAGTCGACGTGTTCGGCGCTCATCGGTTCAGTACGAGCGGGGCAGGCCGAGCGAGGTCTGCGCGACGAAGTTGAGCACCATCTCGCGGCTGACGGGCGCGATGCGGGCCAGCCGCGACGCGGTGATCGCCGCCGCGATGCCGTACTCCTTCGTCAGCCCGTTGCCGCCCAGGCACTGAACGGCCTGATCGACCGCGCGGGTCGACGCTTCACCCGCGGCGTACTTGGCGATGTTGGCCGCTTCCGCCGCCCCTTGGTCGTCTCCGGAGTCGTACAGAGCGGCCGCCTTCTGCATCATCAGCTTCGCGAGCTCGACCTCGATGTAGTTCTGCGCCAACGGATGTGACAGGCCCTGGTGCGCACCGATCGGTGTCTTCCACACCTGACGGGTCTTGACGTAGTCCACTGCCTTGTCGATTGCGAAGCGGCCCATGCCCACTGCGCTGGCCGCTCCCATGATGCGTTCGGGGTTCAGGCCGGCGAACAGTTGCGCGATCGCCGCGTCCTCCGAGCCCACCAGCGCGTCGGCGGGCAGCCGCACGTTGTCGATGAACACCTGGAACTGACGTTCGGGACTGATCAGCTCCATCTCGATCGGCGTGAACGTGAACCCCGGCGTGTCGGTGGGCACGATGAACAGCGCGGGCCTAAGAGATTCGGACTTGGTCCCTGTGCTGGTTTGGGTGCGGCCCACCACCAGAACCGCCTGCGCCTGGTCGACTCCGGAGATGTAGACCTTCTGGCCGGACAGGATCCAGTCGCTGCCGTCTCTGCGGGCGGTCGTCGTGATGCGGTGCGAGTTCGACCCGGCGTCGGGCTCGGTGATCGCGAAAGCCATCGTGATCGACCCGTCGGCGATGCCGGGTATCCATCGCTTCTTCTGCTCGTCGGTGCCGAATTTGCTGATGATCGTGCCGTTGATGGCTGGCGACACCACCATCATCAGCAGCGCGCAGCCCTGCGCGGCCATCTCCTCCATCACGATCGACAGCTCGTACATGCCGGCGCCGCCGCCGCCGTACTGCTCGGGCAGGTTCACCCCGAGGAAGCCCAGTTCGCCCGTCTCCCGCCACAACTCGTCGGTGTGTGCGCCGGCGCGGGCCTTCTCCAGGTAGTAGTCCTGGCCGTAGTTGGCCGCCATCGCTGCCACCGACTTGCGCAGCGCCTGGCGCTCCTCGCTTTCGATGAAGCCGTTGTCGCTCATGGTTGCTCCTTGTCTTCGACGCGGGCGAGCACAGCGCCCAACTCGACTTGCTGGCCTACCGATACCGAAAGCTCGGCGACCACACCGTCTTTCGGTGAGGCGACGGCATGCTCCATCTTCATCGCCTCCATCCAGACGATCGGCTGGCCTGCGGTGACGGTGTCGCCTGCCTCAGCGCCGAGCCGGGTGACCGCGCCGGGCATCGGCGCGACGAGAGAACCGGGCTGCAGCGCCGATCCCGGTTCCGGGAAGCGCGAGATGGCTGTCAACTGCACCGGGCCGCCGGGGGAGTCGACGAACACGTCGCCGCCGTACCGGGCGACGCCGAACGGCCGGTCGACGCCGTCGGTGCGCAGCACCACCTGCTCGGGTGTGGCCGACACCAACTGCGTCTCGTGGCCGGGCAGCAGCAGCACCGACCGCTCGAAGCGGTACCGCACCTCGTGCACGTTGCCGTCCACGTCGGCGTAGTGCTTGACCTGGAAACTCGACGGCAGGTTGCGCCAGCCGGACGGCGTCCGGGCTAAAACCGTTGCAGTGGAACGGTTGTGAGCCGCTTCGGCGAGCGCGGCCGCGAGCGCGGACCACTGCACGGTGCCGGAATCGGCCAACGGCGCGGACAGCGACGCGAGGTCATGGGTGTCGAAGAAGGCGGTATCGGTGTCGCCCGCGAGGAAGGCGGGGTGCCGCAGCACGTTGACCAGCAGGTCGCGGTTCGTGCGCACCCCGTGCACACGGGCACGGGCAAGGGCGTCGGCCAGCAGGGCGGCGGCCTGCGTGCGGGTGGGGGCGTACGAGATGACCTTGGCCAGCATCGGGTCGTAGTGCACGGACACCATCGAGCCGTCGACGACGCCGGAGTCGACGCGGACGCCTGGCCGAGTCAACGGTGCGAAGGTGCAGTGCGCGGTGGGGACGTCGAACCTGTGCAGCGTGCCGGCCTGTGGCCGCCAGCCGCGCGCGGGATCTTCGGCGTAGAGCCGGGCTTCGATCGAATAGCCCTGTGCTGCCGGCGGTTGCGGCCCGAGGCGGAGCCCGTCGGCAACCTGTAGCTGTAGCTCCACGAGATCGAGGCCGGTGACGCATTCGGTCACCGGGTGCTCGACCTGCAGGCGGGTGTTCATCTCGAGGAAGTAGAAGGCCCCGTCCTCGTCGGCGAGAAACTCCACCGTGCCCGCGCCCGTGTAGCCGATCGCCGACGCCGCCTGACGGGCCGCGTCGAACAGCTTGTCGCGCATCCCCGCAATGCGTTCGACGAGCGGTGAGGGCGCCTCCTCGACGACTTTCTGGTGGCGCCTCTGGATCGAGCACTCCCGTTCGCCGACCGCCCAGACGCTGCCGTGTACGTCGCCCAGGACCTGCACCTCGATATGCCGGCCGCGGGGCAGATAGCATTCGCAGAACACGGTGTCGTCGCCGAACGCCGACCCGGCTTCGCGCCGGGCGGCGGCGACTTCGGCCGGCAATGCGGCTAGTTCGTCGACCACTCGCATGCCGCGGCCGCCGCCACCGGCGGAGGCCTTGACGAGCACCGGCAACTGCGCCTCGGTGACGGTGTCCGGGTCGAGCTCCTCGAGCACCGGCACCCCGGCCGCGGTCATCATCTTCTTGGCCTCGATCTTGCTGCCCATAGCCGCCACCGCGGCCACCGGCGGGCCGATCCACGTGAGCCCGGCATCTTGCACTGCTGCGGCGAATTCGGCATTCTCCGAAAGGAATCCGTAGCCGGGATGGATCGCATCGGCACCGGCTGCACGGGCCGCTGTGATCAGCTGGGCGGCGTCCAGGTATCCGTCGCGGCCCTCGAGACGTACGCGCGCGTCGGCCTCGGCGACGTGCGGTGAGCCCGCGTCCGGATCGGTGTAGACCGCGACGGTGCGGTACCCGAGCCGACGGCACGTCGCGAAGACCCGCCGGGCGATCTCGCCGCGATTGGCCACCATGATGGTACGCATCGCTGTCACATCCGGAAGACGCCGAAGTTCGACGTCCCTTTGATCGGATTGTTGGCGATGGCGGACAAGCACATTCCGAGCACCGTGCGGGTGTCACGCGGATCGATGACACCGTCGTCGTACAGCATTCCGGACAGCACCATCGGCAGTGACTCGGCCTCGATCTGGCCCTCGACCGCCGCCCGCATCGCGGCGTCGGCCTCCTCGTCGACCTGTTGGCCGCGCGCCTCGGTGGCCGCCCGGTTGACGATCGACAGGACTCCCGCAAGCTGCGCACCGCCCATCACCGCCGACTTGGCGCTCGGCCAGGCGAACAAGAAGCGCGGGTTGTAGGCGCGCCCGCACATGCCGTAATGGCCTGCGCCGTAGGAAGCGCCGACGAGCAGCGAGAGGTGCGGGACGGTCGAGTTGGAGACGGCGTTGATCATCATCGAGCCGTGCTTGATCATCCCGCGTTCCTCGTACTGCTTGCCGACCATGTAACCGGTTGTGTTGTGGAGGAACAGAAGTGGCGTGTCGGAGCGATTGGCCAACTGGATGAACTGAGTGGCCTTCTGCGACTCCTCGCTGAACAGCACGCCCCGATGGTTGGCGAGGATGCCGATCGGATAGCCATACAGAGACGCCCATCCGGTCACCAACGACGAGCCGTAGAGGGCTTTGAACTCGTCGAACTCCGACCCGTCGACGAGGCGCGCGATCACGTCGCGCGGGTCGAACGGGATACGCAGGTCGGTCGGCACGATGCCGAGCAGTTCCTCGCCGTCGAACAGCGGCTCGGTAACCGGTCCGGGGACGGGGCCCTGTTTCCGCCAGTTGAGCCGGGCGACGATGCGCCGGCCGATCCGGATGGCGTCGAGTTCATCGACGGCGAAGTAGTCGGCCAGACCAGATGTGCGGGCGTGCATTTCGGCGCCACCGAGCGACTCGTCGTCGGACTCTTCGCCGGTGGCCATCTTGACCAGCGGGGGCCCTGCCAGGAACACCTTCGAGCGTTCCTTGATCATCACGACATGGTCGGACATCCCGGGTACGTAGGCGCCACCGGCGGTGGAGTTGCCGAACACCAGCGCGATGGTCGGGACACCGGCGGCCGACAGCCGGGTCAGGTCGCGAAACTGCTGCCCGCCCGGGATGAAGATCTCTTTCTGCACCGTGAGGTCGGCGCCCCCGGATTCCACCAGTGAGATCAGAGGCAGCCGGTTCTCCAGAGCGATCTGGTTGGCGCGGAATCCTTTTCGTATCGTCCACTGATTGCTGGTTCCGCCCTTGACGGTCGGGTCGCTGGCGTTGATCACGCATTCGACGCCTTCGACCACCCCGATGCCGGTCACCACGCTGGCGCCCACCTGGTAGTTGGTGCCGTAAGCGGCCAGCGGGCTCAGTTCGAGAAAGGGCGAGTCGGGGTCGAGCAGCATCTCTATGCGCTCGCGCGCGGTCATCTTCCCGCGGTCGTGGTGGCGCTTGACGTACTTCTCGCCGCCGCCGGCCAACGCCTTGGCATGCTCGGCCTCGATCTCGGCGAGTTTTGCGGCCATCGCCTCGGCAGCCTCGGCGTACTCGGGCGAGAGGGGGTCCAATGTCGACGCCAAAGCCGTCACGACTGGTATCCAAGCGTCTTGGCCGCCAATGCGGTGAGGATTTCGGTTGTGCCGCCGCCGATTCCGAGGATGCGCATGTCGCGGTACTGCCGTTCGACCTCGCTTTCGGCCATGTAGCCCATGCCGCCGAACAGCTGCACGGCCTGGTTGGCCGCCCACTCGCCGGCCTCGACGGCGGTGTTCTTGGCGAAGCACACCTGCGCGATCAAATTGGTATCTCCCGCCAGTTGCCGCTCCACGATGCTTCGCGTGTACACCCGCGCCACGTCGACGCGCCTGGCCATCTCGGCCAGCGTGTTCTGCACCGACTGACGCGAAATCAACGGACGGCCAAAGGTTTCCCGGTTACGGCACCATTCGGCGGTGACGTCCAGGCAGCGTTGCGCGCTTGAATACGCCTGCGCGGCAAGGCCGACGCGCTCGGACACGAAGGCGGCTGCGATCTGCAGGAAGCCGGTGTTCTCCGGTCCGACGAGGTTGGCAGTCGGCACGCGCGCGTCGGTGTAGGACAGCTCCGCGGTGTCCGACGACCGCCAGCCCATCTTGTCCAGCTTGCGGGCGACGTCGAAACCTGGTGTGCCCTTCTCGACCACGAGCAGCGACACCCCGGCGGCGCCGGGCCCGCCGGTGCGCACCGCAGTCACCACGTAGTCGGCGCGCACGCCTGAGGTGATGTAGGTCTTGGCGCCGTTGACGATGTAGTCGTCGCCGTCGCGACGCGCGCCGGTGCGCAGGTGCCCGACGTCGGAACCGCCGCCGGGTTCGGTGATCGCCAGCGCGCCGATCATGTCGCCGCGCAGCGTCGGCCGCACAAATGTCTCGATCAGGCGCTCGTCGCCGGAGGCGATCATGTGCGGCACCGCGATCCCGCACGTGAACAGCGACGCGAACACGCCGCCGGGTGCGCCTGCGTGATGCATCTCCTCGCAGATGATCAGCGAATCGGCCCCGTCGCCGCCACCGCCGCCGACGGCTTCGGGAAACCCTGCGCCCAGCAGCCCCGCCTCACCTGCCTTGCGGTGCAGATCCCGAGGCAACTCGCCGGCCTGCTCCCACTCGTCGACGTGCGGCAGCACCTCGCGTTCGGCGAAGGTGCGCACCGTCTTTCGCAGGTCGTCACGTTCGGGCGTATTCCACAGACTCACAGGATTTCCTCCGGGATGTCGACGTAGCGGCTGCGCAGCCACTCGCCGAGGCCTTTCGCCTGCGGGTCGAAGCGCGCCTGATAGGCCACGCCCTCGCCGAGAATGCCTTCGATGACGAAGTTGACCGCGAAGAGGTTCGGCAGCACATGGCGGGTGACCGGCAGGTCGGCCACTTCCGGCAGCAGTTCGCGCAACTTGTCGACCGACAACGTGTTGGCCAGCCATCGCCACTGCTCATCCGTGCGTACCCACACGCCGACGTTCGCGCTGCCGCCCTTGTCGCCGCTGCGCGCACCGGCGATCGTGCCGAGAGGAACCCGCTGCGTCTCGCCGAACGGCAGCGGCACCGGCAGCGCGAACGGCGGGACTGGGGCGAGTTCCAAAGTCTCTGCGGCTGAAGGAATCGCGACCCGCCGTCCGTCGGCGTGCACCGCGACGTGCGGCACCTGCTCGGCGGAAACAGAGCCGGGCGAGAACACCCCGTATACCTGGCCGTCGCCCGGCGGCGCGGTGGTGGTGAAGCCGGGATAGCTCGCGAGCGCCAATTCGACGGCGGCAGAGGAAAACTGGCGACCAACGTTCGTCGGGTCCGGGTCGCGGACCACACAGCGGAGCAGCGCGCTCGCCGCCTCCTCGGTGTCGGCGTCGGGATGGTCGGTGCGCGCAAGCGTCCACTGCATCTCCGCCGGCTTGACCGTCATCGCGGTTTCCAGCTGCCGGCGCACCAACGCAGCCTTTGCGTCCACCTCCAGCCCGGTCAGCACGAACGTCATCGAATTCCTGAACCCGCCAACGGTGTTCAGCGACACCTTCAGCCTCGGCGGCGGCGGCTCCCCGCGCACGCCGCTGATCAGCACGCGGTCGGCGCCGTCGTCGGACAACTCGATCGTGTCGACGCGCAGCGTCACGTCCGGGTTGGCGTAGCGCGCGCCGGTGATCTCGTACAACAGTTGCGCGGTGACGGTTCCGACGGTCACCGCGCCGCCGGCACCAGGGTGTTTGGTGATCACCGATGAGCCGTCCGAGCGCACTTCGGCCAGCGGGAACCCGGGATGCGTCAAGTCGTCGAGTTCGGTGAAGAAGGCGTAGTTGCCTCCGGTGGCCTGCGCTCCGCACTCGATGACGTGGCCCGCCGCGACAGCGCCGGCGAGCTTGTCGTAGTCGGCGCGGGCCCAGCCGAAGTGCGCCGCCGCGGGCCCGACGACCACCGACGCGTCGGTGACCCGCCCGGTGACGACGACGTCCGCGCCGCCGTTGAGG
>JBAPQQ010000546.1:0-4108 GCA_049280695.1 Mycobacterium sp. | reverse complement strand
GGTCTACTCCCACGACATGCTCTACGTCGCTGACGCCGCTGGGACGAAGGTCGGTCACATCAACCTCGGGTCGGGCAAGGTCACGATGGATCTGCCGGAACTCCGGTCCGGGTTCGATCAGTTCGTCGCACGCTGGCGAGCGGAGAGCACCGCCGCCTCGAGAGCGGACGAGACGCCTACCGACGATCCTGAGACCTCGACCACAACCGCCGAGAACCAACCGGCCACCGCCATCGACACGGCGCTCCCTCGAGAGGTGGTGGAAGAAGGGCCGGCTTGGCAGGACCTCTCCCAGAACCGAGCAGGGCAGGCCGTCCGGGAGCGTGCGGTCGAGCTGCGCTCCGAGGCACCGGTCAGGACCTTCGTGGCCCGAGTGTTCGGGGTGCACACCGACGAGCGCGCCTACCGCGTCGGCGCCGATGGCGAGGAGGAGGTTGCGTGGCGAATGCGCAAGCTCGGCAAGGGCTGGCACGTCCTGCACTCGGTGCCCGTCGGCGAGAAGGACAGCGACATCGACCACGTGGTCATCGGTCCGCCCGGAGTGTTCACCCTGAACACCAAGAACCACTCGCGCAAGAAGGTCTGGGTCGCCGAGAAGGCGTTCATGGTCAGTGACCAGAAGACCAACTACTTGCGCAACTCGCGACACGAGGCCGCTCGGGCCTCCAAGCTCCTGACCACCGCGTGTGGTTTCGATGTTCAGGTCGAGCCGGTCATCGTGGTCATCGCCGCCGAGCTGACCATCAAGTCCCAACCCGCTGACGTCCACGTCGTGGCCCGCAAGCGCATCGGCAAGTGGCTGGAGCGCCGACCCGCGACCCTCTCCCCCGTGGCCGTCGAGGCGATCTACGAGATGGCGCGCCGCGACACCACCTGGCGGACTGGCTGAGCGCTCCTGCTGCAGCTATGCGACCGCCGCAGCGAAGGCCGCGTACAGATCCCCTGGCAGTGGGAGGTCGAGTTCCCAGGTGATCGCCATGGGCTTCTCGCCGACGTGACCTCGGTAGGTGGCGGGGCCGAGGAACCAGAAGGCTCGGTCGTCGGCTCGTTCACGAGCGAACAGCAGGATCGTCCGTCCATCTCGCTCGTGGTTCCGGTACCGGAGGCCGGTCGCACTGTCCTCGCGGGTGGTCGACTGGGACTCCCAGTGGATGAGCGATCGGCTGATGGCTTAATCGCGGTAGCGGGTGGTCGGCGAGAAGCCGCCGCTGCTCTTGTCGAGGGTGAAGGCGAAGATCTCGGCGTTGGCCGGCTTCGCTTCGTAGACGCCGCTCTGCCACGCGGCGATCTTGGCTCGGTCACCGGCGAGTCCCATGGCGGCGAGGATCTCGATTCGGCTGTAGCGGGCGTGGATCTGCAGCGATGCGTCCGGATGTGTGCGCAGCGGTTGGTGGACGTGGTCGATCCGGCCCTCGAGCACGGCGAGTGTCTCGGCCAGCTCGGCGAGGACCTGCGGATGCGACCACACGAGGTCGACGCCGTCGCGCAGCGACGAGGCCTTGGTGAGTGCCTGGTCGGCAAGGGCTGCGACGAGCATCTGCACCAGGCGCCGCTCACGCTCGGACACTGCGCCCAGGTCGGGTGCTGGGCCGGCCACCAGGCGCCGGTAGGAGGCGAGGCGTTCGGCGTCGTCGAGGTGCAGCAGACGACCAAGTGCTCGTCGCAGCGCGACCTCGTTGGGCCCTGCCGGGAGCGTCTCGCCTCCGGCGGCGGCGACCAGGTCGGACCAGCTCTTCGCGCCGGCGTAGACGTCGGCGAGGTCGAGGCCGGTCTCGTCGAGGTACTCGGTGAGACCGATGCCGGGTCGCTCCCGGCGCAGTGATCGCAACTCGTCCACCTTGGCCGGCCACCGCGACGGGATGGCCTCGCGCAGGCTCTTGATGACGATCTCGGATGCCTTCTGGTCGAGCTGCATGTTGCAGCCCGACGGCAGGAACGGGAACTGCATCTGCACCGCTCGTTCGACGTCGCGGCGGGTGCCGCCGAGCAGGGCTCGGTAGCGGCGGTCGAAGCGAAACTCCTTGCGGTGGGTGCCGACGAAGTCGAGCACCGTGCAGTGCGGCTTGTTCTCCGCTCGGCGCAGCCCTCGGCCGAGCTGCTGCAGGAACAGCACCGGGCTCTCGGTGGGGCGGAGCATGAGCACGGTGTCGACGTTGGGGAGGTCGACACCTTCGTTGAACAGATCAACCGAGAACACGACCTTCACGTCGCCCGCGGCCAGGTCGCGCAGCGCGCTCGCCCGTTCGTCGCGGGGGCGCTCGCCCGAGATAGCGACGGCCGGGATGCCGTGGTGGCTGAAGTGGCCGGCCATGAACTCGGCGTGCTCGACGCTGACGCAGAACCCCAGGCACCGCATCGAGGTGACGTCGACGTGCTCGTCGACCTGCTTCACCACGAGGCGGGCCCATGCGTCGGAGCTGGTGTAGCGGTTGGTGAGCGCCTCGGTCTCGTAGCCCCGGCCGCGTCGCCATGGGATGTCGGTGAGGTCGATGCCGTCGTGGATCCCGAAGTAGAGGAACGGTGCGAGGTACTGCTGGTCGATCGCGTCCCACAGCCGCAGCTCGGCGGCGATGCGGTCGTCGAACCAGTGCAGGATCTCCATGCCGTCGCTGCGCTCGGGCGTCGCGGTGAGTCCGAGCAGCTCGACGGGGCGCACGTGGTCGAGCAGCCGCTGGTACGAGTTCGCGGCGGCGTGGTGGAACTCGTCGACGATCACGACATCGAAGTGATCGGGCTGCAGGTCGGCCAGGCCGTTGGCGTGCAGGCTCTGGACCGAGGCGAAGACGTGGTCGAACCGTGTGGGGCGAGCGCCGCCGACCCACTTCTCGCCGAACGACGCGTCGCGCAGGGTGTGGCGGAACGTTGCGAGGCTCTGGTCGAGGATCTCCTCGCGGTGCGCGACGAACAGCAACCTCGACCGCTCAAACTGCGGCCGAAGTCGCGCGTAGTCGAGCGCCGCCATCACGGTCTTGCCGGTGCCGGTCGCGGAGACGAGCAGGTTGCGGTGGTGCCCACGTCGCCGCGACACCTCGATGAGTTCGAGCAGCCGGGACTGGAACGGCAACGGTCGGACCTCTATCGGACTCAGGATCACGTGCGGGCCCGAGTCGGTCCGTCCGGCTCGCTGCTGCTCGGCGACGAACTGGCCGGCGTCGTAGGGGACGAAGTCGCCGTTGGACCAGTAGCTGTCGAACACTGCGGCGAACTTGCCGAGCACGTCAGGGTTCCGGGCGGCGGATGCCCGGACGTTCCACTCCACCCCGGTGACCTGCGCCGAGTGCGTCAGATTGGACGAGCCGACATAGGCGGTTGAGAAGCCGGAGCGTCGGTGGAACACCCAGGCTTTGGCGTGCAGCCGGGTCGTGCTGAGGTCGTACGACACCCGGACGTCCGCGCCGAGGTCGACGAGCCGGTCGAGGGCTGCCTGCTCGGTCGACCCGGTGTAGGTCGTGGTCAGCACACGGAGCGAGCGGCCGTGTTCGCAGTGGCGGCGGAGGGCGTCGACCAGCGGAGCGATGCCGCTGCGACGGATGAAGGCCATCACGACGTCGATCCGGTCGGCGGACTCGATCTCGGACCGCAGCTGGCTCCACAGGTTCGGCTCGCCCGGGGCGTTGGTCAGCAGCGTCGTGTCGAGCAGCGGGATCAGCGGCTGGGCGATCGACTCGGTGCTGCCGTCGGGGAGGCGACCGAGGATGGCGTGCAGCACGGTCGCCGGATCGGTCGGAGCATCCGACGGGTCGACCTCGACCATCTCACCGAGCCGGTCGAGCAGCGCCCGAGCAACCTCGATACCGACAGTCGCTCGATCCGCTTCGCCGACGTCGTTGAGCGCCCGCTCGATCTGGCGGCTCAGGTGCCAGGCGATCCGATCCGGTGCCTCTGCCGCGTGGAGCGCCCGCTCGTCCGGGACGGCACCGGCGAGGGCCTGCAGGCGCGCCTTCAGGCCCTCGGTGACGAGCAGCTCGTACAACCCCTCCCTCAGCTCCTCCACGAGCGACAAGCTACGGGCACCTGGCGCTGCCCCGGGGCGATGTCGGGGCTGAGCGTCACACTGCGTGCGTACCGTCGACGTCGCATCGGAGTGGAGGAGCAGACGTGGTCGATC
>JBAPQQ010000545.1:0-7339 GCA_049280695.1 Mycobacterium sp. | reverse complement strand
GCACGGGGAGCCGGTCGGCTACATCGTGATGGAGTACGTCGGCGGCACGTCGCTGAAACCGAGCCGGGGCAGGAAACTGCCGGTGGCCCAAGCCATCGCGTACACGATGGAGATCCTGCCCGCGTTGGGGTACCTGCACTCGATCGACTTGGCGTACAACGACTTGAAGCCCGAGAACATCATGATCACCGAGGAGCAGCTCAAGCTGATCGACCTCGGCGCGGTGTCGCGGATCAACTCCTACGGCTACCTGTATGGCACACCGGGGTATCAGGCACCCGAGATCGTACGCACCGGCCCGACCGTGGCCACCGACATCTACTCGGTCGGGCGCACGCTGGCCGCCTTGACGCTGAACCTTCGCACCCATCGAGGCCGGTACGCCGACGGCCTGCCGGAGAAAGACCCGGTGCTGGACACCTACGACGCGTACGCCCGGCTGCTGCGCCGCGCGATCGACCCCGATCCGGCGAAGCGGTTCGCCACCGCCGAGGAGATGTCGGCGCAGCTGTTCGGCGTGCTGCGGGAAGTGGTCGCGCACGACAGCGGCACCCCGCGGCCCGGCCTGTCGACGGTGTTCAGTCCGTCGCGCTCGACATTCGGGGTGGAGCTCGTCGTCGCCCACACCGACGTGTACCTCGACGGGCAGGTGCACGCCGAGAAGCTGACCGCGCAGGAGATCGTCACGGCGCTTCAGGTGCCCCTGGTGGACCCGTCCGACATCGGGGCCGCGGTGCTGTCGGCGACGGTGCTGTCGCAGCCGGTGCAGACGCTGGACTCGCTGCGGGCGGCCCGGCACGGCACGCTCGACGGCGAGGGTATCGACCTCACCGAGTCGGTGGAGCTGCCGCTGATGGAGGTGCGGGCACTGCTGGATCTCAGCGACGTCCCCAAGGCCATCCGAAAGCTGGAGGCGCTGGCACAGCGTGTCGGCTGGCAGTGGCGGCTCGTGTGGTTCCGCGGGGTGGCCGAGCTGCTGACGGGCGACTACGAGGGCGCGACGCAGCATTTCGCCGAGGTGCTCGACACACAGCCCGGCGAGCTGGCCCCGAAACTGGCGTTGGCGGCGACGGCCGAGCTCGCCGGGAACGCCGACGGGCTGAGGTTCTACGAGACGGTCTGGAGTACCGACAACGGCATCGTTTCGGCGGGTTTCGGGCTGGCCCGCGCCCGGTCGGCGCGGGGTGACCGGGAAGGTGCCGTGCGCACCCTGGACGCCGTGCCGGCCACGTCGCGGCACTTCACCACCGCTCGGCTGACGAGCGCGGTGACGCTGCTGTCGGGACGTTCGATGAGCGAGCTGACCGAGGAGCAGATTCGCGACGCCGCCCGGCGCGTCGAGGCGCTGCCGGACACCGAGCCGAGGGTGCTGCAGATCCGCGCACTGGTGCTCGGCACGGCGCTGGACTGGATCGGCGAGAACACCGCCAGCACCAACCACGTTCTGGGGTTTCCGTTCACGCCGCACGGGCTGCGGCTCGGTGTGGAGGCGTCGTTGCGCGGCCTGGCCCGCGTGGCGCCGACGCGGGGTCACCGGTCTGCGCTGGTCGACATGGCCAATGCAGTCCGGCCGACGTCGACCTTCTAGTGGGACGTCCTATTCGTCGTTGGTGATCCGATGGTGCGCCGTCAGCAGCAGGTTGTCGTAGACGGCCCGCGGTGGCACCGCCTCGTCGTGCGCGGTGCCGATGAAGTCGGCCGCGATCTGCTCGGCCAGCGGCCGCAGCTTGACGTTGGTCTCCTGCGACCGCCATTTCAGCAGGTCGAATGCGGCTTGGGCATCGATGCCGTAGATGGCCATCAGCATCCCCTTGGCCTGCTCGATCGCCGCTCGGCTCTGCGTGATCTTGGCGACCTCGGCGCTGAGATGGTCCTGGCGGGCCTGCTCGGCCGGCGTGATGTCGATGTAGAAGCCGTGGGTGCCGATGACCTCCCCGTCGCCGTCGCGCATCTGGTCACCGACGACGACGACGTGATGGACTGTGCCCCGGGTGTCGCGGATGCGGTGCCGGCTGCTGAACGCCTGACGCGTCTGACGGATCAGCGCGAGCGTGTCCGCGATCTGGCGGTAGTCGTCGGGATGCTTGTGCGACAGCACGAGTTCGGTGGTCGGCACGACGGTGCCGGGCGAATAGCCGTGCATCTTCGCAACCTGAGGCGACCATTCCCAGCGCTCGTCGTCGAAGAAGTAGCGGAACCAGCCCACGCGGTCAGGAGCGCCCCATGCGAGGGCCGCTCCGCCGTCGTGCTCACCGATCAGCTCTGGTCGCCTCAGCACACTGTGTTGCCTTCCTGCTCCCATCCCGTCGACTGCGTAATCACTTCTTCCAGTGTGCCAAGGCAGCGAGAATTCGTTGGGCTTTCAACAACGAGATCCCCTAGATCACACTCACGCACGCCCGGGCGATCGCCAGCTCCTCGTCGGTCGGGATCACCAGCACTGCCGTCGGCGACTGCCCGGACGAGATGCGCCGCGGGCCGCTCGCGGGACTGGCGTTGAGATGCTCGTCGAGTTCGATGCCCAGGGCCGCCATCCCGCTCAGCGCGTCCCGGCGCACCGCCACGTCGTGCTCACCGACCCCGGCGGTGAACGTGATGGCGTCGGCGGAACCCAGCAGCGCCAGGTAGGCGCCGACGTACTTGCGCAGCCGGTGAATGTAGATTTCGTAGGCCAACTGCGCCGCGGTGTCACCTGACTCGATCAGCTCGTGAACCCGACGGAAGTCGACGTGGCCGCACAGGCCGAGCATCCCCGACCGGCGGTTGAGCATCGCTTCGACGTCGTCGATCGGCATTCCCGCCGTGCGCGACAGGTAGAACACCACGCCGGGGTCGATGTCTCCGGCCCGCGTGCCCATCACCAGGCCCTCCATCGGCGTCAGCCCCATCGACGTGTCCACCGGCCTGCCGCCGACGATCGCGGCCGCCGACGCCCCGTTGCCCAGGTGCAGCACGATCTGGCTCAGCGACTCCAGCGGCTGACCCAGAAACTTCGCCGCCTGCTCGCTGACGTACTGGTGCGACGTGCCGTGGAACCCGTAGCGGCGCACATCCCAGCGCTCGCTCACCTCGTGGTCGATCGCGTAGCACGCCGCCGCGGCGGGCAGGTGGTGGAAGAACGCGGTGTCGAACACCGCCACCTGCGGCAGGTCGGGCAGCAGAGAGCGTGCCACCTGGATGCCCAACACGCCGGGCGGGTTGTGCAGCGGCGCGAGCGGCGACAGCTCTTCGAGCTTGTCCACCACCGCATCGTCGATGAGGGTCGGCTCGTGGAAGGTTTTCCCGCCATGGACGATTCGATGTCCGACCGCCACCAGACCCTCGGGTTGGGCCAACTGCCCGAAGACGACGCGCAGCGCCGCCTCGTGGTCGGGCACGCCGCTTGCGTCCTCGCCGATGCGTTCGACGATGCCCTCTGCCAACGACGTTCCCGACGCGGCGTCGACCACCGCATACT
The DNA here is from genome assembly GCA_049280695.1 of Mycobacterium sp. Classification (GTDB taxonomy): domain Bacteria; phylum Actinomycetota; class Actinomycetes; order Mycobacteriales; family Mycobacteriaceae; genus Mycobacterium. The sequence goes on along the minus strand of JBAPQQ010000545.1, from coordinate 3,882 downwards.
TCACTGTTGACGAACCCGAGTTCAGCACGAGCACCGCAGCGGTCACGCGTTCTCCTGGGCCTGAATCGCCGTGATGGCGACAGTGTGCACGATGTCTTCGACGAGCGCGCCCCGGGACAGGTCGTTGACCGGCTTCTTCAGGCCCTGCAGCACCGGACCGATCGCGATGGCGCCGGCGCTGCGCTGCACCGCCTTGTACGTGTTGTTGCCGGTGTTGAGGTCCGGGAAGATCAGCACCGTCGCGCGACCGGCCACAGGCGAGTCCGGCGCCTTGCTGACCGCCACCGACGGTTCCACGGCCGCGTCGTACTGGAGCGGCCCGTCGACCACCAGGTCGGGTTGGCGTTTGCGCACCAGTTCGGTTGCCTTGCGGACCTTTTCGACGTCTTCTCCCGATCCGGAGGATCCGGTGGAGTAGGACAGCATCGCGACGCGCGGCTCGATGCCGAACTGCGCGGCGGTGTGGGCCGAGGAGATCGCGATGTCGGCCAGCTGCTCCGGCGTCGGGTCGGGGACGATCGCGCAGTCGCCGTAGGCCAGTACGCGATCGGACAGGCACATCAAGAAGACGCTCGACACCGTGGAGACCCCGGGCTTGGTCTTGATGATCTCGAATGCCGGCCGCACGGTGTGGGCGGTGGTGTGGGCAGCACCCGACACCATGCCGTCGACGATGCCGTTGTACACCAGCAACGTTCCGAAGTACGACACGTCGAGGACGGTGTCGCGGGCTTTCTCGATCGTGGCGCCTTTGTGGCGGCGGAGTTCGAGGTACTGCTCGGCGGACTTCTCCGACAGGTCGCTGGTGGCCGGGTCGAGCAACGCCGCCGCCGAGAGGTCGACGTTGAGTTCTGCTGCACGGGCATGTATTCGAGCCACATCGCCCAGGATCGTCAACTCCGCGATGCCGTGGTGCAGCAGCCGTCCGGCTGCCTGCAGGATGCGGTCGTCGTCGCCCTCGGGCAGCACGATCCGTTTACGGTCGGCACGCGCCTGCATCACCAGCTGGTAGGTGAACATCTGCGGCGTCATCACCGTGGGGATTGGAACCGCCAGCTGTGCAAGCAATTCCGGCATGTCGACATAGCTCTCCATCAGCGACAACGCGATATCGATCTTGCGCAGTGAGGTGGCCGTCACCCGTCCACGCGTCGACGCGACTGCGCTCGCCGCCTGGAACGAGTCCAACGTCGTCGCGATCATCGGCAGCCGCAGCCCGAGCCCGCTCACCAGCGCCGCGATCGACGGGTGCAACGCCAGGCCACCGTTCAGGATGACCGCCGCCAGCGACGGAAACCCCTCGGCCGCATGGGCACTCGAGACGGTCAGCACGACGTCGGAACGGTCGCCCGGGGTGATCACCGCGGACCCGTCGGCCAGCCGCTCCAGGACATGTTCGGCGGTCATGCCCGCCACGAGCACCGACATCACCTCGCGGGTCATCAGTGCCTCGCTGCCGCTGACCCGCGTTCCGTTCACCGATCGCTGAAGGTCGGCGACCGTCGGTGCCACCAACAGCGGTTCTTCGGGCAGCACATAAGTCTTCGGCTCGAACCGGTCCAGCGCTGCGGCCATCGCCGCCATCTCCTGCGGGTCACACCGGTTGGCCACCACGGCGGCGGTGTGGGCATGCTGGCTGGCCAGCTCGTCCAGGCACAGTGTCACCACCTGGACCACCTCCTCGGGGGTGCGGCCCTTGGCGCGTACCGAAAGCAACACCGGCGCACCGAGATTCACCGCGATGCGGGCGTTGACGCTGAGTTCGGTGGGGGTGGCGACGTCGGTGTAGTCGCTGCCGACGATGACGACGGCGTCACAGTGGCCCGCCACGTTGTGATAGCGGCCGACGATCTCGGCGATCGCCGCGTCCTCGTCCTCGTGCAGTTGCTGGTAGGTCACCCCCACGCATTGCTCGTACGGGAGCCCCGCGGTGGCATGAGCCAGCAGCAAGTCGAGGATGTAGTCGCGGTCCTCCCCCAGACGTGTGATCGGCCGGAACACACCCACTTTCGCCACGGTGACCGCCAACCCCTGCAGCACGCCCAGCGCGAGGGTCGACTTGCCGGTGTCGCTTTCGGGAGAAGCGATGTAGATGCACGGCGATGAGCCGCTTGCGCGAAGAGAATCAGGCGACCCGGCCACGTCAACGCAATCGTCGCAGCCGCGGCGCCAGGTCCTTCTCGAAGAGTTCCAAGAATCGCCGCTGGTCGTGGCCGGGCGCATGGAACACCAGGTGGTTCAGCCCGTATTCGACGTATTTGCCCACCTTTTCGACTGCCTCGTCGGGATCGGATGCGACGATCCAGCGCTTGGCCACCTGCTCGATCGGCAGCGCGTCGGCGGCCTTCTCCATCTCGATCGGGTCGTCGATGCTGTGCTTCTGCTCGGCGGTCAGTGACAGCGGCGCCCAGAACCGTGTGTTCTCCAGTGCGAGTTCGGGATCGGTGTCGTAGGAGATCTTGATCTCGATCATCTTGTCGATGTCGTCGACGTCTCGGTTGGCGGCTTGCGCACCCTCTTTGACCGCGGGGATCAGCTTCTCGGTGTACAGCTCTTCGCCCTTGCCCGACGTGCAGATGAAACCGTCGCCGGCGCGGCCGGCGTACTTGGCCACCGCCGGACCGCCCGCCGCGATGTACACGGGGATGCCGCCCTCGGGCACGTCGTAGATCGACGCGCCCCGGGTGTGGTAGTACTCACCGTCGAAATCCACCCGGTCGCCGAGCCACAACTCGCGCATCAGCCGCACCGACTCCCGTAGCCGAGCGAACCGTTCCTTGAACTCCGGCCACTGTCCGATGTAGCCGGTGGCGATTTCGTTGAGGGCCTCGCCGGTACCGACGCCGAGGAAGATGCGGCCGGGATAGAGGCACCCCATGGTCGCGAACGCCTGAGCGGTGACTGCCGGGTTGTAGCGGAAGGTGGGCGTGAGCACCGACGTGCCCAGCAGGATTTCTTTGGTGCGCTCGCCCACCGCAGTCATCCACGCGAGCGAGAACGGGGCGTGACCGCCGTTGTGGCGCCACGGCTGGAAGTGGTCGCTGACCGTGGCGCTGTCCATACCGTGTTGTTCGGCCAGCACCCCGAGTTCGACGAGTTCCCGCGGCTCGAATTGCTCGGCCGAGGCCTTGTATCCCAATTTCAGTTCAGGCACAGCTCAGTTCTACCCCGTTACTAGACTCGGCGGACATGGCGTGGGGGATCACCTCCGTCACCGACGGCCTGCACTTCGTCCAGGGTGACTTGGTGAACTGGGCGGTGGCGGTTTCCGATGGCGGCGCGACGTTGTTCGACGCCGGCCTGCCGGGCGACCGCGACGAGGTGCTGGCGTCGCTGGCCGAACTGGGCTGCGGCCCCGAGGATGTGCGGGCGATCGTGCTGACTCACGCACACGTGGACCACCTGGGATCGGCGATCTGGTTCGCCGAAAGCCATGGCACACGGGTGTTCTGCCACGCCGACGAGGTCGGGCACGCCAAGCGCGAGTACCTGGAGCAGGCCTCGCCGCTCGACGTCGCCACGAACATCTGGCGACCGGGCTGGGCCCCGTGGGCGGTGCGGTTGATGCGCAAGGGCGGCCTGGTGCGCGACGGCATCCCGACGGCGCAGGCGCTCACCGCGGAGGTCGCCGCGACGCTGCCCGGTCAGCCGACGGCCATTCCTACGCCCGGGCACACCGGCGGGCACTGCAGCTTCATCGTGGACGGTGTGCTCGTCAGCGGCGACGCGCTGGTCACCGGGCACGCGGCGAGCGGGCGTAACGGACCGCAGCTGCTGCCGTCGGTGTTCAACCACGACGAGGCGGGTTGCCGTCGCAGCCTCGGCGCGCTCGGCCTGCTGGACACCGACGTGCTGCTGCCGGGTCATGGCCCGGTGTGGCGG
>JBAPQQ010000544.1:0-3709 GCA_049280695.1 Mycobacterium sp. | reverse complement strand
CCGCCAACGGGCCGGCACAAACCTACGACGACGTGGACGGCTGGATCGCCGATGTCGACGCGCTGCTCGCCGAACGTGCGCACCATGCTCAGCCGGAACCCGCAGTGCCGCCGGAGATTTCGGTGAGCAGTCTCATCGAGCTGGGCCGTGATCCCGTGGGTGCTCCGCAGCGGCTGGCCCGCCGCCTGCCCGCGCGACCGGACGCAAACGCGTTGCTGGGCACGGCGTTTCATGAATGGGTGCAGCGCTTCTACGGTGCCGAACGCCTCTTCGACCTGGACGATCTGCCGGGCGCGGTCGACGCCGCACTCTGCGACACCGACGGGCTGGCTGAGTTGCAGGGAGCTTTCACGGCGTCGCCGTGGGCGTCACGAACACCCGTCGACGTCGAGGTGCCTTTCGAAATGACCCTCGGCGAGGTCGTCGTGCGCGGACGCATCGACGCGGTGTTCGCGGACTCCGACGGCGGCGCCACGGTGGTGGACTGGAAGACCGGCGAACCTCCGACTACCGCCGGTGCGCTCCGACACGCCGCGGTTCAGCTGGCCGTGTACCGGCTGGCGTGGGCCTCGCTGCAGGGTTGTCCGGCATCCATGGTGCGCGCGGCATTCCACTACGTGCGCACGGGTGAGACTGTTCGCCCAGACGACCTGCCGGGTGCCGACGAACTCGCCGCGCTCCTGGACCGACAGGCTCAAGTGGGCGAGCGCCAAACCTTGAGCGCCGCCACCACCATCGGGAGCTGAAGTGGCAGCCGCGCGATCGCCACCAGCCGCAGCGGCCAAGGCTTGTTCCACCACAGCCGCACCATGTTGACGTTGCCCGGGAATACCCCCACGAACAGCGCGAGAGCGGCCAGCCCGCCCAGTCGGCGCGTGCGTGGCACCAGCAGCAGCCCGCCGGTCGCCAGCTCCGCCACTCCGGACGCGTAGGTGTAGAACCGCGCGCTACCGGGCAGTTCGGCCGGGATGATCGTGTCGAACGGCTTGGGCGCGACGAAGTGCAGGGTGCCCATGCCCAACAGCATGGCCCCCATCCGCGCCGCCCTGGTGCTACCGGCGTTGTTCTGGGTCACTGTCATGAGAGCATTGTGCCCGTGCGGACCAGCCCGGACGGGAACGAGTTCATGACAGGTCAGCGTGGCCAGAGGTAGGTTGGGCCGCTTCGGCAGCGCCGAGGAAGCCCTCACCTCCAAGCCGGATGCCGCATTGGTCGACGTTCTGCGCATCCCGGAGAAGTTCGTCAGCCCTGGCCAGCGGATCTTCCGCCGCGTCATCTATGCGATGCTGGCGCTCTTCGCGGCGGTGCTGATCGTCTACCTCGACCGTGACGGCTACCGAGATGTACGGGCCGAGCTCGGAATGTCCAGCGGAGGACTGTCGTTCCTGGACTGCTTCTACTACGCCACAGTATCGCTGTCCACGACCGGCTACGGCGACATCACGCCCGTCGCGCCGTCGGCCAGGCTGGTCAACGTCTTGGTGATCACGCCGCTGCGAATCGCATTCCTGATCGTGCTGATCGGCACCACGGTGGAGACGCTCACCACCCAGTCGCGCCAGGCCTTGAAGATCCAGCGATGGAGGAACAACGTGCGCAACCACACCGTCGTGATCGGCTACGGCACGAAGGGCAGAACCGCCGTCGATGCCATGATCGGCGACGGCATGCCGGCGGGCGACATCGTCGTCGTCGACACTGACCAGGATGCCCTGGAGGGGGCCGCCGGCAACGGGCTCGTCACCGTCCACGGCAACGCGTCGAAATCCGACGTTCTGCGTCTGGCCGGGGCGCAGCACGCCGCGTCGATCATCGTCGCCACCAACCGCGACGACACCGCGGTGCTGGTCACCCTCACCGCGCGCGAGCTCGCGCCGAACGCCAAGATCGTCGCATCCGTCCGCGAAGCCGAAAACCGCCATCTACTGAGGCAATCCGGCGCCGACGCCGTGGTCGTGTCGTCGGAGACCGCCGGCCGGCTGCTGGGCATCGCGACTTCCACTCCGAGCGTCGTCGAGATGATGGAAGACCTTCTCACCCCGGAGGTCGGGTTTGCGATCGCCGAGCGCGAGGTCGACCGCAAGGAGATCGGCGGTTCGGCGCGGCATCTGCCCGACATCGTGCTCGGTGTGGTGCGCAACGGCCAGTTGCTGCGGCTCGACTCGCCGGAAGTCGACGCGATCGAGGCGGGGGACCGGCTGCTGTACGTGCGCAGCGCGGACCGCTGAAAGTGTTCGAGCTGCGAAACGTCCCGCTGCTCGCACGAGTCGGCGCCGACCGGGCCGACGCCCTGCGGACCGACATCGACGCAGCGCTGGCCGGCTGGCCCGATGCGGCGGTGTTGCGGGTGGATTCACGCAACCGGGTGCTGGTCTCCGGCGCCCAGGTCGTGCTGGGCGACGCGCGCGGCCTCGGCGACAAGCCGCCGCCGGACGCCGTGTTCCTCGGTCGCCTGCCGGACGGGCGGCACTGTTGGGGAATCCGCGCGCGGCTGGCACCGCCCGACGGGGAAGACACCGAGGTGGTCGACCTTCGGCAAGGCGGCCAGGGGTTCGACGACGTCAGCGCGCAACTCGTCGCCACAGCGACCGCGCTGTTGAACTGGCACGAGAGAGCGCTGTTCAGCCCGGTGGACGGCGCACCGACCAGACCCGCCAAGGCTGGCTGGTCACGCGTCGACGCCATCAGCGGTCACGAAGAGTTTCCCCGCATCGACCCGGCGGTGATCTGCCTGGTTCACGACGGCGGCGACCGCGTCGTGCTCGCCCGTCAAACAGTGTGGCCCGAGCGGTTCTTTTCGCTGCTGGCGGGGTTCGTCGAGGCAGGCGAGTCGTTCGAGTCGTGCGTGGTCCGCGAGATCGCGGAGGAGATCGGCCTGCACGTACGCGACGTCCACTACCTCGGCAGCCAGCCGTGGCCCTTTCCCCGCTCGCTGATGGTGGGCTTCCACGCAATCGCCGACCCGGATGAACATTTCTCGTTCAACGACGGCGAGATCGCCGAGGCGGCGTGGTTCACCCGCGAGGAGGTTCGGGATGCACTGGCCGAGGGCGACTGGAACAGCACGTCGCAATCGCGTCTGCTGTTGCCCGGATCGATCTCGATCGCCCGTGAGATCATCGAATCCTGGGCCTACACAGGCTAACTCGCTGCGGGGACCCTTCTTCGCGTTCTGTTACCGCAAGTGAGGTCAACTCCGCAGTTCGGCGAGCTTCGCCTTGACCTGCGCCGCGCTTGGGTTGGTCAGCGTCGACCCGTCTGCGAACTTCACGGTGGGCACTGTCCGGTTTCCGTTGTTGACCGAGGAAACGAACTCCGCCGCTGCCGGATCGTGCTCGATGTTGATTTCCTCGTAGGCAATTCGGTTGGCCTTGAGCATGGTTTTCAGCCGCATGCAGTAGCCGCACCAGTTGGTGGTGTACATGGTCAGCGACGCATCTGTCATGACTTGATCTAACCAAGGCCGGCCCGGCGCGATTCCCGGGCGGGACCACCGCCGCCCCCGGAGACGGGCGCCGCAACATCTTCACGGTCAACCGGAAGGGGCGATCGTGGCGCTCAGCTGACCAGGTTGTCGTCGCCGGCTGACATGATGGCACCATGCCGACCGCGGACGCGAGGAGCAAGACAACCCCCGCGGACGATGCCCTGGACGGCCTCGACGACGAGCAGCGCGAAGCCGTGCTGGCCCCGCGCGGCCCGCTGTGCG
>JBAPQQ010000543.1:0-14343 GCA_049280695.1 Mycobacterium sp. | reverse complement strand
GTCGTCGGCGGCCTTGATCACTGCGTCTTTTCCTCGCATCACCACGTCTTCTCGGTGGGAGATGAGGTTGATGCACGTCGGCGGCGACGGCGCGCGTCGGCGCACTGGCACTGCCAGGCCGTAAGTGTTCGGCTCGATTTCGCCGTGGGTGATCACCCACCCCTGCTGCCGGGTTCGCCCGACGAGCTCCCGCTCGCCGGGGCGCGGCGGCATGCTCGCGAGCAGGGCGATCCCCGCGGCACCACGATCGAGCGGGTAGCAGCTGCCTTCGTGGAAGGACAACTGGTACGACACCCGACTGGGCACGATCACCGCGACCGCCACCTGTTGATCGCCCTCGGCGACCAGCAGCGACACGGTGGTGCCCAGCTCGTCGGCGAGCGCGCGCAGCGTCGGCACGCACAGTTGCCGGACGTTGTTGTCGAACGAGGCGCCGAGGACGGCCAGGCCGGAGGCTGACCGGTACCGACCATCCTCGCCCTTGGCGACGAGCCGGAACTTCGCCAGTGTGCTGAGCAGACGGTATGCGATCGTCCGGTGCACCCCGATGGCGTCGGCGACCTCTTGAGCTGTCAGTCCTGTTCGGGAGGTTGCGACGAACTCCAGGGCCGCCAGTCCCCGGGCCAATGTCTGCGAGCCGGGCGCACCGTTCGACACGGCTTTGGCCTGTATCTCCGTCATAGCGCCCCTTCCTTGACAGACGCGATCACGAGAGTGATGCTCTGACTATAGTGCACGCAGACGTGCGATAAGTGAGCAGAGTGCTTACACGCTAGGAGAATCAGATTCTCGGCGTCAAGAGAGGTGACGAGTGACCGAGTACGAGAGCATCTGGAGCGATCTCCAGGGTGTCCCGTTCTCCCAGGGGTATCTCGACGCGGGCGGAGTTCACACTCGCTACTTGTGCGCCGGTGACCCGGCCAACCCCGTTTTGGTGATGCTGCACGGCTCGGGCGGCCACGCGGAGGCTTACGTCCGCAACCTGGAGGCACACGCAGAACACTTCTGGACCTGGTCGATCGACATGCTCGGGCACGGCTACACCGACAAGCCGGCGCATCCGCTGGAAGTGCGCCACTACGTCGACCACCTCATCGCCGTGCTCGACGCCATCGGCGCCCGGCGCGCGCATATCAGCGGCGAGTCCCTCGGCGGATGGGTGGCTGCCCGCACCGCGATCGACCACCGGGACCGCGTCGACAGGCTGGTGCTCAACACGGCGGGCGGATCGCAGGCCGACCCGGAGGTGATGAAGCGGATCGTCACGCTGTCGATGGCCGCGGCCGAGAACCCAACCTGGGACACGGTGCAGGCGCGCATCAAGTGGCTGATGGCCGACAAGTCGAAGGATTACGACGATTTGGTCGCCAGCCGGCAACGCGTCTATCGCCAGCCCGGGTTCGTCTCCGCGATGCGCGACATCATGGCGTTGCAGGACCCAGAGATCCGGGCGCGCAACATCATTGGCCCCGACGAGTACGGCGCGATCACCGCGCCGACGCTGGTGCTGTGGACCAGTGACGACCCGACCGCAGACGTCGCCGAGGGCCGCCGGATCGCATCGATGATCCCCGGAGCGCGCTTCGAGCTGATGTCGGGATGCGGTCACTGGCCGCAGTACGAGGACGCGAAGACGTTCAACCGGTTGCACATCGACTTCCTGCTGGGGCGGTGACGTGAACGAACCAGCTGTCGTCATAGTCGGGGCAGGACCCGTCGGGCTGGCGCTGGCGAATATCCTTGGCTTGCAGAACGTTAGGACACTGGTCGTCGAGGAGCGCGACACGCTGATCGACTATCCCCGCGGTGTCGGCCTCGACGACGAGGCGCTGCGGACGTTCCAGTCGATCGGGCTGGTGGAGCAGATCCTGCCGCACACGGTGCCCAACCAGATCCTGCGGTTCTTCGACGGCAAGCGCCGGCTGCTCGCGGAGATGGCACCGCCTGACGCCCGGTTCGGCTGGCCCAAGCGGAACGGGTTCGTGCAGCCGCTGGTCGACGCCGAATTGCTCAGGGGGCTGGAGAGATTCGAGCACGTCGAGGTGCGTTGGGGTCGGCGCATGGAAACATGTGAGGAGTCCGCCGACGGCGTCGCGGTACGGCTCTGCGACGGGTCGGCGATCAAGACGCAGTACGTGGTCGGCTGCGACGGGGGCCGCAGCGCCACCCGGCGCCTGATGGGCGTGTCGTTTGACGGCACCACGTCGCCGACTCGCTGGCTTGTCATCGACATCGCGAACGATCCGCTGGGCCATCCGAACAGTGAGGTCGGAGCCGACCCTGTGCGCCCGTACGTCTCGATCTCGATTGCGCACGGAATCCGGCGGTTCGAGTTCATGATTCACGCCGACGAGTCCGACGAGCAGGCGGAGGATCCCGCGTTCGTCAGACGGATGCTCGCACAGCGGGTTCCGCATCCTGATCGTGTCGACGTGATCCGGCACCGGTTGTACACCCACCATTCGCGGATCGCCAGCTCGTTCCGCAGTGGCAGGCTGCTAGTCGCCGGTGACGCCGCGCATCTGATGCCGGTGTGGCAAGGCCAGGGCTATAACAGCGGCATTCGCGACGCGGGCAATCTCGGTTGGAAACTGGCCGCGGTGGTCAACGGCCATGCCGAGGATGCGCTGCTGGACACCTACGACATCGAGCGCCGCAAACACGCGCAGGCGATGATCGACCTGTCCACGATGGTGGGGCGGGTCATCTCGCCGACGAACCGGCGCGTGGCCGCGCTGCGGGATCGTGTCATCCACGCTGCGTCGGTGGTGCCTTCGCTGAAGCGCTACATCCTGGAGATGCGGTTCAAGCCGATGCCGAGGTATCAGCAGGGAGCCGTCTTCCACGACGAGCCTCCTTCGGACGCTTCGCCTACCGGCACATTGTTCATCCAGCCCCGCGTCGATACCCGCGACCGGCAGAACGTGATGCTCGACGACGTGATCGGCCCTGGGTTCGCCGTGCTGTGCTGGAGCAACAACCTGCGCGCGGTGCTCGGCGACAAGGCATTCGACCGGTGGAAAGCTCTGGGGGCCAAGTTCGTCGCGGTCCGGCCCATGACTCAGCTGCACTGGACCGGACACGACGATCCCGACGTCGTCATCGTCGGCGATCGCACCGGGGCGCTGAAGTCCTGGTTCGACAGCCGCAGTGAGTCCGTGCTGTTCATCCGGCCCGACCGCTGCATCGCCGGTGCCTGCATCGCCCAGCGCGCAACCGAATTGAGCGAGTCGCTTTTCGACGTCCTCTGCTTGACACAGGGAGGAGGTAACGGTGCTAGCTCTGTGTTGTATGTCCCACAGCCCGCTGCTGAATCTTCCCGGACCGTCGCAGGATCTCCTTGACGACATCAACGGAGCGCTTGCGGGGGCTCGAGAGTTCGTGCGCGAGTACGACCCCGAGCTCGTCGTGATCTTCTCTCCGGACCACTACAACGGGTTCTTCTACAAACTGATGCCACCATTCTGCATCGGCACCGCGGCCACCGGCGTCGGCGACTTCGGAACACAGGCCGGGCCCCTTGACGTGGCCGACGACATTGCCACCGAGTGTGCACAAGCGGTACTGGATGCCGGTGTGGACGTGGCGATCTCCGCGGGCATGGAGGTTGATCACGGTACCGTCCAGCCCCTGCAGGCGCTGTTCGGTGACGCCGCTGCGCGCCCGATCGTCCCGATCTTCATCAACTCGGTGGCCACGCCGCTGGGTCCGCTGAAGCGCGCGCGAGCGCTCGGTGCTGCGGTGGGCCGGTTCGCAGCGACGCTGGGCAAGCGGGTGTTGCTGCTGGGATCCGGTGGGCTGTCGCATGATCCGCCTGTCCCGACGTTGGCAACCGCACCGCCTGCTGCGCTGGAGCGCATCGTGCACGGCCGACCGATGACACCCGAGCAGCGTCAGGCACGGCAGACGGCGGTGATCGGCTTCGCGCAGGAGTTCGCAGAGGGCGGCGGCCCGATGCATCCACTGAATCCCGAATGGGATCAAAGGCTTCTCGACATTCTCGACCGCGGCGACCTGACCGAGGTCGACACCTGGACCAATAAGTGGATCGCCCGGCGGGCCGGCAACTCCGCACACGAAATCCGGACGTGGTTGGCAGCTTTCGCTGCTCTGGCGTCTCAGGGGTCGTATGAAACGGCGCATCGCTACTACCGGGCGGCCCCGGAGTTGATCGCCGGATTCGCCGTCAGGACTGCGAGGCTCACTGATGGGTGAGGCATTCGACCACGTGGTCGACGTGCTGGTCGTCGGCTCGGGCGGCGGCGGCATGACCGCCGCGCTGGCGGCCGACGCGGCGGGACTCGACACTCTGGTCGTCGAAAAAGCGCACTATTTCGGCGGTTCCACCGCGTTGTCGGGGGGCGGAATCTGGGTGCCCGGTGCGCCCGCTCAGCGGCGGCAATGCTACAGCCCGTCCCCGGACGGCGTCGTGGAATACCTGCGCCAGATCACCGGTGGCATCGTCAGCGACGCCCGGCTGCGTCAGTACGTCGACGCTGCGCCGCAGATGATGGCGTTCCTGGAGAAGACGAGCCCGTGGTTCGAATTCGTCTGGAAGCCGGGCTACGCCGACTACTACCCGGAGCTTCCCGGCGGTTCCGAGCGAGGCAGCACGATCAACGTGCCGGCCATCGACCTGCGCAAGTTGGGCGACGAGGAGCAGAACCTGCTGCAGCCTTTGGCGTTGGCGCCAAAGGGAATCTGGCTGGGACCCAAGGATCTTCGCCTGTTCTACCAAGTCCGCCAGAACTGGCGCGGCAAAGCCATTCTGGTGAAGTTGCTGTACCGGATGCTGCGGGCACGCGTGTTCGGCGAGCGGATCGCGGCGATCGGGCAGTCCCTGGCGGCGCGGCTGCGCCTGGCGATGAAGGACCGGGGCATCCCGCTGTGGCTGGACTCGCCGATGACCGAGCTGATCACCGACGCCGACGGAACCGTGACCGGTGCGGTGGTGGAGCGCGACGGACGTGTGCTGCGCCTCGGCGCCCGCGGTGGGGTGATCCTCGCGACCGGCGGTTTCGACCACGACATGGCCTGGCGCAGGCAGCATCTGCCCGTGCTGGAGAAGGATTGGAGCTTCGGCAACCCGCTGGCGATGGGCGACGGCATCAAAGCGGGCGAAAAGGTCGGCGGCTCTACGGATTTGCTCGATGAGGCATGGTGGTTCCCGGCCATCTGCTGGCCCGACGGCCGCCTGCAGTTCATGCTCAACGAGCGGATGATGCCGTCTCAGTTCGTCGTCAACGGTGCAGGCAAGCGGTTCATCAACGAGGCTGCCCCCTATATGGATTTCGCGCACGCGATGATCGAGGGCCAGCGCAGCGGTGTCACCCACATCCCGTGTTGGCTCGTCACCGACATCCGGTCGTTTCACCGCTACGTCGTAGCCGGGCACCTGCCGATCCCCAAGGTTCCGTTCGCTCCGGTGCCGACCGGCCGTAAGGTTCCGGCGGCGTGGCTGGAATCCGGCGTCGTCAAGGAAGGCAACAGCTGGGAGGAACTCGCCGACAAGATCGGGGTGCCGGCGGGCGAGTTGCGCAGCACCGCTGAGCGTTTCAACGAGCTGGCGCGTACGGGCCACGACGACGACTTCCGCCGCGGCGACAGCGTCTATGACAACTACTACGGCGACCCGACGCTGCCCAATCCCAATCTGCACCCGCTGACCAAGCCGCCGTACTACGCGTTCGCGATCATCCTCGGCGACCTCGGCACGTCGGGCGGCCTGCGCACGGATGAGCACGCCCGAGTACTTCGTGCCGACGACTCCGTCGTGGAAGGCCTTTACGCCGTCGGGAATACGTCTGCTGCGGTGATGGGCCGCAGCTACGCGGGGGCCGGAGCCACCATCGGCCCGGCAATGACGTTCGGCTACGTCGCGGCCAAGCACATCGCCACCACATTCGATCGATCGGTTGAATCACATCGGAAGGTAACGAAATGAAGATCTCGCTGTTCTACGAATTTCCACTGCCGCGGCCGTGGGCACCAGACGACGAGCACAAGCTTTTCCAAGACGGCCTCGACGAGGTGGAGGCAGCCGACAAAGCGGGCTTTTCGACTGTGTGGCTGACCGAGCATCACTTCCTGGAGGAGTACTGTCACTCCACGGCGCCGGAGATCTTTCTCGCCGCAGCGAGCCAGCGCACCAAGGATATTCGGCTCGGTTTCGGGATCATGCATCTGCCCCCGGTGGTCAACCATCCTGCCCGGGTGGCCGAACGCGTGGCGACCCTGGATCTCCTCTCCAACGGCCGGGTGGAGTTCGGCACGGGGGAGTCGTCCTCTGTGGCCGAGCTCGGTGGATTCGGGATCGACCCCGCCGACAAACGCGCGATGTGGGAAGAAGCGCTCGAAGTCTCGATCCGATGCATGATCGAGGAACCCTTCACCGGTTTCAAGGGCGAGCACGTCGAGATGCCGGCCCGCAACGTGGTCCCCAAGCCGCTGCAGAAGCCGCATCCGCCGGTGTGGGTCGCATGCACGCGGCCGGCCTCGGTGGAGATGGCGGCGCAAAGGTGCCTCGGCGCCTTGAGCTTTGCCTACACCGGTCCCGGGCCACTCGCCGAGCGAGTCAGCGGCTACTACAAGGAGTTCGAAGAACGGGGCGCACCGGTGACGCCGCAAATCAATCCGAACCTCCTTGCCATCGGCGGCGATCTGTCGATGATGGTCGCCCCTACCGATGAGGAAGCGGTCAAACGCCTCGGACAGGGCGGTGGATTCTTCGCGTTCGGCATCATGCACTACTACATGACGGGGATGCACATACCCGGACGTACGGGCGTGTGGAAAAGATATCTGGAAGAGATCGAGAAGGATCCGACGGTCGCATATGGCCCGGGCCGGGGGCCGATCGGCAGCCCTGCGACTGTGCGTGAATTCCTGCGCAGCTACGAAGACAGCGGCGTCGACGAGCTCATCCTGCTGCTCAATCCCCGCAGCCACGAGTTCACGATGGAAGCCATCGAACTGATGGGCAAGGAGGTGCTGCCCGAGTTCATCGAACGGGATGAGAAGGCGGTTGCCGAGAAGGCGAAGAGGCTGGCTCCGATCATCGAGAAGGTCGAGGCCCGTCGGCCGGAGTCGAAGGCGCCAGCCTTCGACGAGACCTACGCGTTCGGCGGCCTGCCCACCGGTCGCCAAAACTACACCGCCAACGAAGTATCCCTGGCAATGGACGAGATGAACGCGGGCATCGAGCAGGCGGCCCAGCGGCTCAGAGAAGAGGGAGGTTGGGCCAGCAGGAACCCGGCTGCTGACCAGATGCGAAACTCGTGAGCGATGGGACAGATTGACGAACTCTGGCGCTACGACGGGCGGCGCGCCGTGGTCACCGGATGTGCCTCGGGCATCGGTGAGCACGTCGCGCGACAGCTGGTCGAGCTGGGCGCCGAGGTCGTCGGTCTCGATCGCCATCCGACGTCGTTGCACCTCAAGGAGTTTCACGAGGTCGATCTGGCCGACCCCAAGTCGATCGACCGCGCGGTATCGGCCATCGGCGGACACGTCGACTCGCTGTTCAACGTCGCCGGAGTGTCGTCGGGGATCGGGAACCCGCTGCTGGTCACGACCATCAACTTCCTGGGGATGCGGCAACTCACCGAGGCGATCCTGCCGACGATGCCTGCGGGATCGTCCGTGGCTTGTGTTTCCTCCCTGGCCGCAGCCGACTACCTCGAGCACAAGGATGCGGTCGCCGGCTTGCTGCACACGGGTTGCTTCGACGAGGGTGTCGATTGGTGCCGTCGCCACCCCGGGGAGCTGGCCGACGGAGGGTACCGGCTCTCGAAGGAAGCGATCGTCCTCTACTGCGTGGCCAACGCGGTTCCGTTGGGTGCACGGGGCATCCGCATCAACTGCACGGCTCCGGGCGTCACCGAGACACCGATTCTCGACCAGTTGCGGTCGGCGTACGGTGTGCGGTACCTCGACGACATTCCCAAGCCGCTGGGCCGGGTGTCCGAGCCCGCCGAACAGGCGGCGGTGCTGGTGTTCCTGAACAGTCGGGCCGCGGGATACATCACGGGCCAGGTTCTGTGGGTCGACGGCGGTAACGTCGCGAGCCGCGTCGCTGCAACGCTGGAAGGACACCACTGATGGCCGGCCTCAACGACTTTCGGCGAGTCGCCGACGACGTTCGCAACTGGGGCCGGTGGGGCGACGACGACGAGTTGGGCACGCTGAACTTCATCACCGCCGACAAGGTTGCGCAGGCGGCCAGTCTGGTCAGTCACGGCAAGGTCTTTCCGCTGGGCGTGGACTTCGGGTCGTCCGGCCCGCAAGGCGCGTTCCACTACCGGCAGAACCCATTGCACGTGATGACGATCGACGGCGGTGACGCCAGCACCTTGCTCGAATTCGGTCCGAAATGGTTGCAGAACCCCACGGCCGTCCAATTGAGCGGATATTCCGCAAGCGGCCCAATGCGTTTCAACGACGACATGATCATCATGCCGCTGCAGGCCGCCACCCAGTGGGATGCGCTGTCGCACGTCTACTACGAGGACAAGCTGTACAACGGGTTTCCTGCCAGCTCGGTGACCAGCCTCGGTGCGTTCCATTGCGGCATCGACAAGGTCGACGGCAAAGGCATCACGTCACGCGGGGTGCTGCTGGACATCGTGCGATTGCGCGGGGTGGAGACGTACTGCGAACTCGGCGATCCGATCACACCCGAGGAACTCGACGCGGCCGCACGAAAACAGGATGTCACCGTCGGCCGCGGTGACATCGTGCTCGTCCGAACCGGTTGGTGGGGAAGGTTCATGCAGACCGGCGACGGCAGCGAGCCGGGTGCCGGCCTGGACTGGCGGTGCGCGTCATGGCTGCACGACCATGACGTCGCCGCGGTGGCCGCCGACAACCTCATGGTCGAGAACCCGGTGTCGGGTGTCGACGGCGCCATCCTGCCGATGCATATGCTGTGCCTGCGCGACATGGGGCTGATGTTGGGTGAGTACTGGGACCTCACCGCCCTGGCCGCCGACTGCGCCGCCGACGGCGTCTACGAATTCCAGCTCGTCGCACCGCCGTTGCGCGTCACCGGTGCCGTCGGGTCTCCACTGAATCCGATCGCAATCAAGTAGGTGATGATGACGGCAAGCACATCAACAGCCGACGGCCCCACGGTCGCCGTTTCTGACGCACCCCTGGTCGTGGGTCTCGGCGGCACACTGCGGGAGAACTCATCGACCGAACGAGCACTGCGCTACTGCCTCAGATCGGTGGAACGGCAAGGCGGGCGGACGAAGTTGTTCGCCGGACGCGACATCGACCTGCCGATGTACGCCCCGCACGAGCTGGACCGCACGCCGAGAGCGGCACAGCTGGTCAACACGCTTCGGGAGGCCGACGCCGTGGTGGTGGCCTCACCCGGATACCACGGCAGCGTGTCGGGGCTCATCAAGAACGCACTGGACTACTTCGAAGACCTGCGCGAGGATCCACGCGTTTATCTGGACAACACCCCGTGGGGCTGTATCACGTGCGCCTACGGCTGGCAGGCCGCCGTCGGGACGCTGACCCATCTGCGCAGCATCGGGCACGCGCTGCGGGCATGGCCGACCCCGCTCGGTGTCGCGATCAACTCCGCAGACCGGATATGGGACGACGGTGGGGAACTGACTGACGAGACGATCAAGAGCCAGCTGGAGCTGATGGCCACGCAGGTGCTCACTTTCGCCCGGTCCGCGGGCGGAGCGACCTGAGCATCTGACGAGTGCGTCGCCTGCCGGGTGGAGAACGCTATTCTCCGAGCGCGCAAATGCCAGTATCGTGACCCCTCGTGCAGTTCGAGAGCAAGAGCGTCGAGGTCGACGGACTCGTCACCAGTTATCTCGAAGCGGGCCAAGGTGATCCGGTGGTCCTCTTACATGGCGGCGAGTTCGGTGTCAGCGCGGAACTGGGGTGGGAACACAACGTCTGCGCGCTGGCCGAGCGGTATCGGGTGCTGGCCCCCGACATGCTCGGCTTCGGGCGGTCGGCCAAAGTGATCGACTTCAACGACGGCCGTGGCATGCGGATCAGGCACATCGCCCGGTTCTGCGCCGAGGTCGGCGTCCGGGCCGCGCATTTCGTCGGGAACTCGATGGGTGCGATCAACCTGTTCGTCGATGCCACGTCGGAGTCACCGAAGTTGCCGATGCGCAGCATGGTGGCAATCTGCGGCGGCGGTGAAATCCAGCGCAATTCGTACGTCACCGCCCTCTACGGGTACGACGCCACGCTCGAGGGAATGCGCAGAATCGTCGAGGCGCTCTTCTACGACCCCGCCTTTACCGCCGACGAGGATTACGTCCGTCGCCGTTACGAGTCCAGTATCGCGCCCGGCGCGTGGGAAGCGTTGGCCGCAGCGCGGTTTCGTCGGCCCGGGCTGCCACCGCCGCCGTCGCCGTCGAGCGACCGGGCATACCATCGCATCACCGTCCCGGTGCTCGTCGTCGAAGGCGACGGCGACAAGCTGCTGCCCGCCGGCTGGGCGGCACAGATCGCGCAGAAGATCACCGCAGGCAGATCTGCGGTGATCGAACGCGCGGGTCACTGCCCGCAGATCGAGCAACCCGACGCCGTCAACGCCCTGCTGCTGGAGTTTCTCGCCGAGATCGACGGTATGCAGGGCTTCACTCGAATTTCTTCTGCAGAACGTGAATTTCGGCGCGAAGGGACAGCGGGATGACCAGCGAACTAGCGGGGAAAGTCGCCATCGTCACCGGCGGGGCGTCGGGACTCGGGTATGCGACCGTCGAGAAGTTCGTCGCCGAGGGCGCCCGGGTGGTGATCGCCGACCTCGACGAGGAGCGTGGCGAGGAGTTGGCTTCGGCGTGTGGCGGGAACACCCTTTTTCGCCGGGTCGACGTGGCAGACGCCGACCAGGTCTCGCAGCTGATCTCGGTGGCGGTGAGCGAGTTCGGCGGCCTGCACGTGATGGTCAACAACGCCGGCATCTCCAGCAAGATGGCCAAGGGCCTGCTGCGCGACGACTTCGCCGACTTCCACCGGGTGATGTCGGTCAACCTGCTGGGCATCATGCTCGGCACCCGCGAGGCCGGCAGGCACATGTCCGCCGTCGGCGGCGGGTCGATCATCAACGTGTCCTCGATCGGCGGTATCCAGGCCGGCGGCGGTGTCGCGACATATCGCGCGTCGAAGGCAGCGGTGCTGTTCTTCTCCAAATGCGCGGCAATCGAGTTGGCGCCGTACGCAATACGAGTCAACTGCTTGGCGCCGGGCAGCATCCCCACGCCGATTCTGGAATCGTCGGCCAAACAGCTCAGCGAAGAAGCGCGGGACCGATTCGTCAAAGCCTCCCGCCAGTCGATGCGAGACAACCGTCCGCTCGAGCGCGATGGCACACCCGAGGACGTCGCGGAGGCGGCGTTGTACTTCGCCAGCGACCGCTCGGCGTATCTCACGGGGACCGTGCTTCCGGTCGACGGCGGCACCACCGCGGGCCAGCCCATCCGGGTGAAGCGAACTACTTAAATCAATCGCTTGACTTAATCAGCGCACAGTGGTGAACTGAGGTCGTGACCGCCGCCAGGGCTGTGCGAACCGAGCGCGCGAACGGCACCCGCGAGGCCATCCTCACTGCGGCCGAGAAGCTGTTCGCCGAGCACGGCGTGTACGCGGTGTCCAACCGGCAGGTCAGTGAGGCGGCCGGGCAAGGCAACAACGCCGCCGTCGGCTACCACTTCGGCACGAAGACGGACCTGGTACGAGAAATCGAGCATCGCCACCGCACACCGATCGAGCGCCTGCGTGAGCAGATGGTCGCGGAGGCCGGCGACTCCGCCGAACTGCGCGACTGGGTGGATTGCCTGGTGCGCCCGCTCACCGACTACCTCACCGAACTCGGCAACCCGACCTGGTATGCCCGCTTCGCCGCGCAGGCGATGGCCGACCCCGCCTACCACAAGATCGTCGTCAAGGGCGCGCTGAGCTCGCCGTCGCTGGTGCAGGTCATCGACCGGATCAATCACTGCATTCCCGACCTGCCCGAAGAAGTCCGCACCGAACGCAACGTGATGGCGAGCAACCTGTTGATGCACACCTGCGCCGAATGGGAACGCGCCATGGCCGAGAACACGTCGTGGCCCCGATCCAGTTGGCAGACAGCGGCCGTCGGCCTCGTCGACGCGATCGTCGGACTCTGGCTGGCCCCCTTCACGCCCATCGCTGAGAGCGCCCGAAGATGAAAGTGATTGTCGATCAAGACAAATGCGTCTCGTCGGGTCAGTGCGTGCTGAACTCGGCAGTGGTTTTCGACCAGCGCGAGGACGACGGCGTCGTCGTCTTGCTCACCGAACATCCGCCGGCGGACCAGGAAGACAACGCCCGCAAGGCGGCGGCGGCCTGCCCCGCGCAAGCGATCTCCGTCGAAGAATGAGAAAGGCGCCATGTCCGAAACGTTGACTCCGACGGCCACCGAGATCCCCGATTACCCGATGGAACGCTCGGCCGCCTGCCCATTCGCTCCGCCTCCGGAGGTGCTCGAGCTCGCCGCGCAGAAGGGTCTGAGCAGGGTGCGCATCTGGGACGGCAGCACGCCGTGGCTGATCACCGGATACGAAGAGGCGCGGACGCTGTTCGCCGACTCCCGGGTCAGCGTCGACGACCGCCGCCCGGGCTTCCCGCACTGGAACGAGGGAATGCTGGCGAGTGTGCACAAGCGGCCGCGGTCGGTGTTCACCTCCGACGCCGAAGAGCACACGAGGTTTCGGCGGATGCTGTCCAAGCCGTTCACGTTCAAGCGGGTGGAGGGCCTGCGCCCGGCGATCCAGAAGATCACCGACGAGCACATCGACGCGATTCTGGCCGGTCCGCAGCCGGCGGACATCGTCACGGCGCTGGCGTTGCCGGTGCCGTCGCTGGTGATCAGCGAAATGCTCGGTGTGCCATACGAAGACGCCGGCTTCTTCCAGGAGCATGCCAACGTCGGTCTGGCCCGGAACGCCACCGCCGAGGACAACGAGAAGGGCGCGATGGGACTGGCCAAGTACCTGGCCAACCTCGTCAGAACCAAGATGGAGAACCCGGCCGAGGACGCGGTGTCAGACCTCGCCGAGCGGGTCAACGCCGGCGAACTCAGCGTGCGTGAGGCGGCTCAACTGGGCACCGGGCTGCTGATCGCGGGTCACGAAACCACCGCCAACGTCATCGGTCTCGGCGTGCTGGCTCTGCTCGAGCACCCGGACCAGCTGGCGATCATCCGCGACGCCGACGACCCGAAAGTGGTTGCGACCGCGGTCGAGGAGCTGATGCGGTATCTGTCGATCATCCAGAACGGGCAGCGGCGCGTCGCGATCGAGGACATCGAGATCAGCGGTGAGGTGATCCGCGCCGGCGAGGGCATCATCATCGACTTGGCTCCGGCGAACTGGGATGCCAAGGCATTTCCGCAGCCCGACAAGCTCGATCTGCAGCGCTCCGATGCCGCGCAGCTCGGCTTCGGCTATGGCCGGCACCAGTGCGTGGGACAGCAGTTGGCCCGTGCCGAACTTCAGATCGTCTTTCCCACGCTGTTCCGCCGGATCCCGACCCTGCGGCTGGCCAGGCCGATCGAAGAGATCCCGTTCAAACATGACCGACTCGCCTACGGCGTCTACGAACTACCCGTCGTCTGGTGACCCAGAACTTCAAAAGATTTCGACAACGGAGGTCAACGATGTCCACTTCAACCACCACGCTGTATCCCGCCGGCGGCTTCGGTGCGCCGAAAGACCGGCATGGCCACGCCGAGAGTCGAGCTTCGGTGGGTCTTCCGCAAGGCACGGAAGTGTTCTCGGCCGACAACCACATCTCGCTGGCCGACGACATCTTCTACGAGCAGTTCCCCGACGACCTGAAGGACAAGGCGCCGCGCATCTGGTACGAGGACGGCGCGTACATGGTGGGACGCAAGCAGGGGCAGACCTTCCTGCCCACCGACTTCAGCAGAGTGCTGATGCAGTACGACGACCTTGCCGGCGCCGCCACCAACAACATCGAAGCCCGCATCCGCGAGCTGCACGAGGACGGCGTCGACAGGGAGCTGGCGTTCCCCAACGCCGTGCTGGCGCTCTTCCACTATCCCGACAAGGCACTGCGCGAGCGGGTCTTCCGCATCTATAACGAGCACATCGCCGAACTCCAAGAGCGGTCGAAGGGGCACTTCTACGGTGTCGGGCTGATCAACTGGTGGGACGCGAAGGGGGCCCGGCGCACGCTGAACGAGCTGAAGTCGTTGGGGCTCAAGACATTCCTGATGCCGATCAACCCCGGCAAGGACGACGACGACAACGTCATCGACTACGGCAGCACCGCGATGAGCCCGGTGTGGGACGAGATCGAAGAGTCGGGCCT
>JBAPQQ010000542.1:0-6491 GCA_049280695.1 Mycobacterium sp. | reverse complement strand
GGAGAATCCTATTCTCACTTCTGCCCGGTTGGCAACGTGGCGCTGGCCTATGTCGGCGTGTTCTGGCCTACCTGCGCGCGCACCCGGAACTTCTGGACCTTGCCGCTCGCGGTGCGGGGATAGTCCTGCCCGTTGGGGACCCGGTGCAATTCCTCGGGCCACTTCTGCACCGCGACGCCCGCCTGCCTGAAGTGAGCGCGGACATCGTCGAGGGTCGGCATGTCGTGGCCCTCGCGGATGCGCAGCACCGCGGCCGCCCGTTCGCCCAGCCGGGCGTCTGGCACGGCCACCACCACGGCCTCCGCCACCGGGGGCATGGCCAGCAGCACCTCCTCCACCTCCAGCGCGCTGATGTTCTCGCCGCCGCGGATGATCACGTCGGCCTTGCGGTCGGTGATCGTGAGGTAGCCGTCCTCGTCGAGGACGCCGATGTCGCCGGTGCGGTACCAGCCATCGTCGTCGAACGCGCGCTTGGTCAGTTCCTCATCGGTGTAGCCGAGGCACAGATCCGGTCCCCTGCTCAGAATCTCGCCGTCCTCGGTGAGGCGGATCTCCACTCCGGGCCGTGGATCGCCGTCGGTGTAGAGCCGCTTGTCCTCCGGCGCGGTGGGCCGCGAGCCGGTGATCGACGGATGCTCGGTGCTGCCGTAGGAGCGGAAGACGAACATGCCCAGGTCGGCGAGCCGACGAGTCACCGCGGCCGGCACCGTCGACCCGCCGAGGCCGACGGTCGTGAACCGCTTGCGGTGCGCCTCGGTGCAGTCGGGGTGATCGAGCACGCTGGTGACGAAATACGGTGGCCCGCCGCCGATCGACATGCCCTCGGCGTCCATGAGCTTGAGCACCTTGCCCGGATCCCACACGTCGACCAGATCGATCGGCGCACCTTCGAGGACTGGGATGAGGAAGGCGCCGAGCATGCCGATGAAGTGTCCGACCGGCGCCGCAGTGAGTTGGCGTCCCCGGTCGGGCGCATAGTTCGCATGCAGCTGACGGGTTTCGCAACCGATCGTCTGGTGGCTGTGGATCACGCCCTTGGGGTCGCTCGTCGTGCCGGACGTGAACGCGATCAGCGCGGGACCGCGCGGGTCGGCGGCGAGCGTGCCGGCCATCGGCTCGTCGGCGAGTAGCTCGGGGAAGTTCCGTCCCACCAGGCCGACGATCGGCACGTTCTCGCAGAGGTCGGGCTGGTGCTCCATCCGCCCGAACTGCTCGGCCGTGATGAACACCCGCGGCTGCGCGGTGCTCATGATGTGGCTCAGCTCTTTTCGGCCGTAGAAGTGCACGATCGGCACCGTCACCGCGCCGAGCAGCGCCGACGCCCAGAAGACCGCCGCGGCCTCCATCCAGTTGGGCAGCTGGAACGCGACGACGTCGCCCGGCCCCACCCCGCGCTGACGCAGTCCGGCTGCGAGCCGGCGCGCCACGACCTCGACGTCACGGTAGGTCCCGGTGAACGGCCGCACCTTCGAATGCACGCAGAAAGCGGAGTCCGGATACGCGGCGAGGCCCCGGGCGAGCAGGTCACCGAGCGTGTCGGACGTCCACCAGCCTTCGTCCTGGTAGTGCTGGGCAAGGTCGGCGGGGATGGACCGCATGCGAAGGCTGCGACCGGCGGGTTTCATCAGTGAAGATGTTATTCTCCGGCAAGGAGAATGCCAATATCGCATCGGAGAACGATCAGATGGTGGAGCTGGAGCTCGACGACGGGCTGGCGGTGCTCACAATCGATCGGCCGCACGCTCGCAATGCGATCTCGCTCGAGACGATGGCCCAACTGGAGAAGGCGCTCGACGCCCTCGACACGTCCGAAGGCGTCCGCGCAGTCGTCGTCACCGGAGCCGGCGACCGGGCCTTCGTCTCCGGCGGCGACCTCAAGGAACTGAGCGCGATCCGAACCGCCCAAGAGGCGTCGGCGATGGCCTGGCGCATGCGGACGATCTGTGACCGGCTCGCGCGGCTTCCCGCTCCGGTGATCGCCGCGCTGAACGGGCACGCATTCGGCGGTGGCGCAGAAGTGGCCGTCGCGGCCGACGTCCGGATCGCCGCCGACGACGTCAAGATCGCTTTCAACCAGGTGACGCTCGAGATCATGCCTGCCTGGGGCGGTGCCGAGCGCCTCGCTGCCCTGATCGGACCGGGCAAGGCGCTGCTTCTCGCGGGCAGCGGCACGGTGCTCGACGCCGACGAGGCGCAGCGCCTCGGGCTCGTCGATCGTGTGGTGCCGCGGGCGTCGTTCGGCGATGCGTGGCGCGCGCTGGCGAAGTCTCTGGCCAATCGTCCCGCCGCGGAGATAAAACGCGTAATCGGCGGGGTCACTCCCGACGAAGCGGTAGCCTCCTTTGCACGGCTATGGGTCGGGGACGAGCACTGGAAGGCCGCTGAAAGAGTGATGGGGCGCCGATGAGCCTCTTGGGCGAAGAGCGAAGGCAGCGATGACCAGGATTGCGACGATTCTCGCCGCGGGTTCGGCGCTGTTTCTGGCGGCCGCCGGTATCGCGGCGCCGCCCGCGCCCGCAGACGACGCCCTTCCGCTTCACCACGTCAAGTACACGCTGACCGCCGAGAATCCGATCTACGCCGAGATCTACTATCTGGACCACGAGCCGGACGTGTTCGCGGACTGGAGCCACAATCCCTACGAGTTCATGCCGAACGTCGAAGCGGACCTCGGCCCGAGCCAGCCGTGGACGTTCGAGCTGAACCTGGAAAAGCCGGAGCAGTGGGCGATGGTGATCGCCAACACCGGGCCCGAGCCGGGCACCCCGAACTTTCACTGCCAGATCGAGGTCGACGGGGCGGTCGTCGTGACCGACACCGGTGGCAAGGGAGTGCTGTGCGCATTGCGCAAGTGGTGACTCAGGGATTGGCGGCCAGCACGTCCGCCGGTTCGGGATCACCCTCCAACCGCCTCAGATAGCGCTCGACGAGTTCGACGGTTTCCGCGTGACCGGCGGCCATGCCCAGCTGACGTTCCAACACCAGCACGTTCGAGACACCGGTGAACAGCACCGACCACACCACGGGGGGGACTTCGCCCTCGACGTCGTAGCGCGTCAGCGCGCTGGACACCACATCGAGTTGCTCGCTGCGGAAACGCTCAGCGTAGTGAGCGATCTCGGCGCGCAACGACTTGCGGTGATTGGCCAGCGCGGCGAACTCCATCGTCATCTGCGTGGCGGTCGGGTGGGTGTTGAACCTCCACAGGGCCCACAACGGCTGCGGTGAGTCCAACGCCCGCCGCTGCAGTTGGAGGCCCTGTTGTGCGCGGCGCCGGAACACCGCCAGAAACAGGTCGTCCATCGTGCGGAAGTAGTAGTGCACGAGCTGCGGCTTGAGACCCGCCCGGTCAGCCAGACGCCGGGAAGTCACTGCGGCATATCCTTCTTCGAGCATCAGCCGCTCAGCGGCATCGAGCAGCACGCCGCGGTTCTTCGCGTCCGGCGCCCCGATTCTCCGGCCCGATGCCATGCCTCACACCCTGCGTCGTCGTCGTGTCGCGCAAATGCGCAGATCGTAGCGTCTTGCCCCGCACGTGACCTTGACCATGCCCCGGCACCATGCTAAGCAGATGCACAGCATACGTCGGTCGCCAAGACGGGACGAGGGCTTCAGGAGGCTCAGCAACTCATGACCAACTACGACTCGGTCGACTACTTCACCGATCAGTCGCTCATTCCCGACCCCCATCCGTACTTCGACCACCTGCGCGGTCTGAGCTCGACGTGCTGCCCGATCCACAACGGGGTGCTGGCGGTGACCGGCTGGGAGGCGGCGAACGCGGTCTACAAAGACGTCGAGTCGTACTCGTCGTGCGTCGCAGTGGCGGGCCCGTTCACACCGATCCCGTTCGTACCCGAGGGTGACGACATCTGCGCACAAATCGAGGAGCACCGCACCGAGATCCCCATGTACGAGCACATGGTCACCATGGATCCGCCGCGACACACCGACGCACGGTCGCTGCTGGACCGGTTGCTGACGCCGAAACGGCTCAAGGAGAACGAGGACTTCATGTGGCGCCTCGCCGACCGCCACATCGACGAGTTCATCGCCGACGGCAAATGCGAGTTCCTGGCTGCCTACGCACGGCCGTTCTCCCTGCTCGTCGTGGCCGACCTGCTCGGCGTGCCCGAGGAGGACCACGAGAAGTTCCGCACCAACTTCGGCGCCCAGCGGCCCGGCACCAACGTCGGTGCGCTGGACCACGAGCCGATCGCGACGAACCCGCTCGAGTGGGCGGACGAGATGTTCAGCTTCTACATCGAGGACCGCCGGCGCAATCCCCGGGACGACGTGCTGACCGGGCTGGCCACCGCCAAGTACCCGGACGGGTCGACGCCTGAGGTCCTCGACGTGGTGCGCACCGCCACCTTCCTGTTCGGCGCCGGGCAGGAGACCACTGCCAAACTGCTCAGCGCTGCGCTGCGATTCCTCGGTGAGCAACCGGAGTTGCAGCGACAGCTGCGGGAGGACCGCAGCCGCATCCCGACCTTCATCGAAGAATGCCTGCGGCTGGAAAGCCCGGTCAAAAGCGTGTTCCGGATGGCACGCAAGACCACTGCGCTCGGCGACAAGCGGGTGCCCGCCGGCATCACGGTGATGGTCAGCCCGGGCGCTGCGAACCGGGATCCGAGCCGGTTCGATCATCCGCACGAGTTTCAACTCGACCGCAGGAACGTGCGCGAACACATCGCGTTCAGCCGCGGGGTCCACTCGTGCCCCGGCGCGCCCCTCGCGCGGGTCGAAGGCCGGGTGTCGATAGAGCGGCTCCTCGACCGGCTGGCCGACATCACGATCGATGAGGACAAGCACGGGCCGGCAGGCCATCGGAACTACAACTACGAGCCGACGTTCATCCTGCGCGGGCTCACCGAACTGAACATCAAGTTCACGCCGGTGCGCTGAACGGGCTCAGGTGTCGCCGCGCAGCCACAACTCCTGATCGCCGACCGGCACACACGCGAGGAAGAGTCCGTCGGGCGCCTGGGCCACGCCGCGCTCGTAGGTGTTGCAGTTGGTGTTCTCGTCCTTGATGCCGAACATCGACGGCGACCGGAACCACCGCGGCTCGTACCTCCGCGGCGACCCGCAGAACACGAGCCGGCCCCAGTCGGTCACACCGAACACGTAGTAGGTGGTGCTGTCACACGGCGCGCCGAGAACCACTCCGGGCTGGATACCCGGCGTGCAGGCCGGCACGTTACAGACAGTCGGCTCAGCGACGGCTGGAGGCGCCGCTGTGAGCACCCCGGCAAACAGCCCGGCGGCACCTGCGAGCGCCCAGAGTCTCACGTCGCTACTGTGTCATAACCGAGAAGGAAGTTCTTCATTTCGGAGAAGAATCCACGACGCCCCAGTGATAGTGTGGCTGCCCTTGGCGCCGGAACACGGTCGCCTGCACATGTGAGGAGCGAAAAGCAATTGTCGCCGCGCAAGCGTCGGGCAATGGTGCTCGACGCGGCAGATGACGCAACGTCGGTCGACGACGCCGCGGCCGCTGCGCAACACGCACAGGCGCGGGCCGAGGCCGCCCGCGCACGGGCCGACGAACTGCGTCTTCGAGTCGACAATGCGACTCGCGCCGATCGCCGGGCGAAGCGGCGGTCACGCTGGCGAACGATCCTCAAGGGCGCGGTGATAGGTGGCGCGGTGCTGCTCATCGCTACCTCACTGACGCTCACCGGGTTGATGATGTGGCAACACCGCGATGCGAACCATCAGCGGCAACGCGAGGCCGAGTTCACCGCAGCAGCCCGCCAGAGTGTGGTGACCATGATGTCGCTCGATCCGGCGACAGTCAGGCAAGAGATGCAGCGCGTGGTCGACAACTCGACGGGCAAGTTCAAGCAGTCGCTGGAAGCCGGTGGCGCAGAAGAGATCGCGAAGGGCGTGGAACGATCCGGGGTGCGCACGACGCTGACCGTGCAAGCCGCGGCAGTCGATTCCATGACCGATGATTCGGCGGTCGTTCTCGTCGCCGCGACGTCGGAAGGCACCACCGGAGACGGCCAGAAGCTGCCGTCGGCGCCGTGGCGTATCAGCGTGTCCCTCAAGGACGAGAACGGGCAGCTGAAAACCTCACAGTTCGAGTTCGTCAGTTGAGCACGGACGGGTCGCCCACCGAAAACGCCCGCCTCTCCCGCGAGCCGACGCGGGCGGGCTTGTCGAACACCCTCAGGGCCGTGAGGCGCTGGGGCGCGGCGCACTGGCGTGCCCTGACCCTTGCCGCGGTCGTGGTTCTCGCCGTTTCCGGGGCTGCTGCCGTGTACTTCTTCCAGTACCGCCCCGACCAGCTGACGGACGACGCCGCACAGCAGGCCGTCGAGGACGCGGCCGCAGAAGGCGCGGTGGCCGTGTTGTCGTACACGCCGCAGACCTTGGACCACGACATCGCCGACGCGAAGTCACATCTCACCGGTGACTTCCTGTCCTACTACACCAACTTCACCCAACAGGTCATGGCGTCGGCCGCCCGAGAGCAGCAGATC
>JBAPQQ010000541.1:0-9149 GCA_049280695.1 Mycobacterium sp. | reverse complement strand
AACCGCACCGCATGGCGGAACCTGTCGCCTTCCATCTGGTCGTAGGCGACCTCGGCCACCCTCTCGGGGCGCACCGGGATCCAGCGCTTGTCGGCAGCGGAGTTCCATCGGCTGGGCTCGCCGTCGTACACCAGATCGTCGCCCTTTCTCAGGGGTTCCAAGTCGGCCAGCAGCTTCAATCGCGCCTTGGCGGTGAAAGAGGCTGCGCCGCCGACCATTTGAAGTTCGCCGTCGTCGCGATAGAGGCCGAGCAGTATCGAGCCGACACCCTCGCCACTCTTGTGAATGCGGTAACCGATAACCACGCAGTCGGCGTCGCGGGCGTGCTTGACCTTCACCATGTCACGCTTGCCGGGCAGGTACTGTCCGTCGAGCCGCTTGGCGATCACCCCGTCCAGGCCGGCACCCTCGAACGTGGTCAACCAGCGCGCGCCCTGTTCGGGATCCTCGGTGGTGCGGGTGACGTGGCACCACTGCTTCTCGGTGACGAGCTCGGTCAGCGCCCGGCGGCGAATGCGGAACGGCTCGCCCATCAGCGATGTTTCACCAGTGGCGAGCGCGTCGAAGCCGATGAAGTGTGCGGGCGTCTGCTGGGCCAGCATCAGGATGCGGCTCTGCGCGGGATGGATACGTTGGCTCAGCGACTCCCAGTCGAGCCTGATGCGTCCGCCGATCTCCCGCGGCACCACGACCTCGCCGTCGAGCACGCACTCCCGCGCAGTCTCGTCCCGCAGCGCGTCGAGCAGTTCGGGGAAATACCGGCCCAGATCCTTGCCGTTGCGCGACTGCAGGACGACGTCGTCGCCGTTGCGGAACACGAGCGCGCGGAAACCGTCCCACTTCGGCTCGTAGGACCACACGCCCTCGTCGTCGGGCACCCTCGCCTGGGCCTTGGCCAGCATCGGCTCTATCGGCGGCGTGACTGGCAGATCCACGTTCTCCATCCTGGTTCATTCGGGTGATACCCAGCTAGACCGACTCAGGATCTGAAACTCATCGCGACAATGGACCGGTTCCGCCACACCGCACAACTCAACCGTTGGCGCAACTCGACCGACCGGTCACCTTCAAGCTCGATGACATCGTTCCTGGGCTCGGGCTGGGAGGTCGCTGAAATCGTTTCGACGTTTACCGACGCATGCCGTCGGGAAAGCCGAATTCATGTCTGTAACCGCATTTCAGGATTTCCCAATGGCCGACCGGGACCGCGAGTGGGACGGCGACGCCGCCGAGAAACGCGTCCGCAAATGGGCGGGTGCCGAGGACGAGCCGAACGAGAAGTACCGCGACACCCACGTCTGGTACGACAGCGACAAAAAGGACAATTTCACCGCGTACAAGCTGCTGATCGCCGACGTCGTCGACGGCAAGGTCAAAGCGGTGCCGCGCGGAGTGATGGCCGCCGGGGCGGTGATGCAGGGTTCGCGCGGGGGCGTCGACCTGCCCAAGGACGACATCGACCGAGTGAAGAGCCACCTCGCGAAGTACTACAAGAAGATGGGCGAGGAGGCTCCCTGGGAGCGCTGAGCCGACGTCGTCAGACGAACTTGTTGAACGACGAGGCGAACTGAACCGTCGCTTTGCCTTGCACTTGCGCGCCGGTGGTCACCGTGTGCTGTTCTCCACGACGCGTCTGGTTGTCCCAGGTCGCGGTCTGGGTGGTGATCGAGTGGTCAGGGTTTTCACGAAAGCACCGGCGTCCGGGTTCGCCTCGCCGAGAACGTCCATCTCCGTCATGGCGTGCATTCTTCGCGTCCGGACGCCTGAGCTAGATTTCGCCGCATGCGCCCCGCCGGTCGATTCGCGCCGAGTCCATCGGCCGACCTGCACATCGGCAATCTGCGCACCGCGGTGCTGGCATGGTTGTTCGCGCGGTCGACGGGCCGGCGGTTCCTCGTCAGGGTGGACGACCTCGACGACCGCACCCGCGCCGACATCGGCGCACGCCAGATTGCCGACCTCGCCGCGATCGGGCTGACATGGGACGAGCCGCCGGAGTGGCAGACGCAGCACCGGGACCGCTACGACGACGTGATCGCGTCGCTGTCCGACCGCGGGCTGCTGTACGAATGCTATTGCAGCAGAAAGGATATCCAGCAGGCGCCGCGCGCGCCCCACGCGCCGCAGGGTGCCTACCCGGGTACGTGTCGTGACTTGTCCGACTCCGAACGGGCGGTTCGCCGGAAGGCTACCGGCCGGACCCCGGCGCTGCGGCTGCGCGCCGAGTTCGGTCGGTACACGGTTCACGACCTGCTACACGGTGACTTCACCGGTGTGGTGGACGATTTCGTGGTGCGCCGCGGTGACGGTGTCCCGGCATACAACCTCGCGGTGATCGTCGACGACGCCGCTGCGGGTGTGGACCAGGTGGTGCGTGGCGATGACCTCCTTCCGTCGTCGCCGCGGCAGGCCTACCTCGCTTCGGTATTGGGGTATCCGCAGCCGGCGTACGCGCACGTGCCGCTGGTGCTGAACCATGATGGTCAGCGGCTGGCCAAACGCGACGGCGCGGTCGCGCTGGCCGACGTCGGTGTGCAGGCAGCTATTGCGCAGATTTCGGAGTCGCTCGGCTGGCCTTCGAACTCACTCGAAGAGCTGCTGGGCACGTTCGACCCGTCGCAGCTGCCGCGCGAGCCGTGGGTGTACGTCACCTGACCGCCGCAAGAGGGCTACAGCTCCTGCTGACCCCAGGGGGAGCCGTAGGCCGTCAGCAGGTCGAGAAACGGCACCGCGTCGAACGCCTCCGGCCCCAGGACTTCCTCGCCGCTCCATGTCCCGTCAGCCAGAAGTTCCAATGCAACAACGGGATTAATGGCAGTCTGCCAGACCACGCACTGGTGCCCGTACTCGTCCATCGACCATGCATTGTCGACGACAGGGTACAGGTACGTCGACCGCGGGTTGCCGTCCTTACCGGTGCCGGTGACCCACAGGCCGGCGCAGGTGTTACCCCGCATCGACGGTCCGAGCGTCGCCGGGTGCGGCACTCAGGCCGCGACCACGTCGCGTGGACTCACCTGTAACCCGCCGACGTCCACCTTCTCGGTGCGGTCCAGCCCGAGCTTGTGCAACGTCTTCAGCACGTCGATGAACTCCTCGCCCAGGCCGTACTTGAACGTCACACGCCTGGCCTTGACCCAGCGCGGCATCAACAACACTTCCTCGTTCTCGACGTTGACGCACTCGACGGGCCCGATACCACCCGGGAAGTCGAAAACCTCGGGCTCGCTGAAGGGTTCGGTGGTGAACCAGCCGCGGTCGGCCTCCCAGATGACGGGCGGATTGAGGCACTCCTCGATGGTCGTCCAGACGGAGAACGACGGCGCGAAGTCATACCCCTCGACCGTGAGGTTGGACCCGTCGCGGGTGCCCAACTCCTCGATCTCGTCGAACAGGTGGTCCTGCGCATAGCGCGAACACATCGGAAAGCCCTGGCTCAACGCCCATCCCGACCAACGCGAGGCGCCCGGCGGCGCGCCAGCGGCCTTCCATGGCGAACTGCTCGTCACCGAGTTTGACGCCGGGGAGCCGGTACGGTTCGTCCGAGTGCGGCTTGGACAGGCTCATCGCCATGTCGAGATAGTCGGCACCGCCGGCGGTGCGCACCCTCGAAGATCGGCATCACGAACCGCGGGTCGACCGCGTTCACCACATGAGTTATCTGATGCCGGCGAATCAGGTCGGCCACGGACTGCACCGAGGAGGCGTCCACCCTGCCCGCGGAAAAGCGTTGATCGCCAACCTCTTCCACCGCCCAGGCCGCCCTGACTTCGTCGTAGTCGCAAACCACGACGGCGTCGAAGAAGTCGCGCCGGGCCGCGATTCCACAGAACGCCGACCCGACTCCACCTGCGCCGATCAGCAGAATTCGCATGGGCTAGAACTTACGCGCGGCGCTGCGCGAGCGTGCGCCGAACATCAGCGCACGACGCTAGACGGCGACGGCCAGGGTCTGCAGGCCGCGCAATGTCACGTTCGGCTTGTACATCGGCTCGCCGTCGATCCGTGCGCCCGGAAACCTTGCGGTCACAGCCGACAACGCCACCGACGCCTCCAGCCGCGCCAGCGGCGCCCCGAGGCAGAAGTGCGGGCCGTGACCGAACGCCAAGTGGCGGATGACGGCGCGGTCCGGGTCGAATTCGCCCGGGCGCTCGTTGACATCGGGATCGTGCTGTGCGGCAGCCAGCAGCAGGCTCATTATGTCGCCCTTGGGCACGACGACCTCGCCAATTCGCATGTCCTCGCCCGCGATTCGTCCTATGAGTTGCACCGGCGGGTCGTAGCGCAGCGTCTCCTCGACAATCGCGCCCGCCCGCCCCGGGTCGTTGCCCAGCGCAGCCCATTGCCCGGGGTGGCGGAGCATGGCCAGGATCGCGTTGGCGATCAGGTTCACGGTGGTCTCATGCCCGGCGATCAGCAGCAGGTTGCATGTCGCGATGATCTCTTGCTCGGTGAGTTGGTCACCGGCTTCCTCCACCGCGATCAGCCCGGACATCAGGTCGTCCCCGGGCCGGCTGCGCCTTAGATCGATCAGCTCGGCCAGGTAGCCGCGCAGCCACAGGCCTGCCTGCAGGCGCTCCTCGGAATCGTCGGGCACCTCCCCGGTGAAGGTGATGAACGGGTCGAGTGAACGGGCCAACAGCGCCGACGCCCAGCTGAATTTCGGTTCGTCCTCGACCGGCACTCCCAGCAGGCGGCAGATCACTGCCACCGGCAGCGGGTAGGCCATGTCGGCGACGACGTCGAAGCGCCCCTGCTCTTCGATCTGGTCCAGCAGTGACTTCACCAGCGTGGCGATATCGGGTTCCAGTCCTTTGACCACCTTGGGTGCGAACGCTTTGCTCACCAGCTTGCGCAGCCGGGTGTGGTCCGGCGGGTCGAGGAACAGAAATCCCGGCTTGCCGAACGGCCGCAGATCCTGGCCCGCGGCGATCGCCCGCTGTGCGGCAGTCGATTTCAGCCGGTCGCTTGAGGAGTCCGGGTGGCGTAGGACCTCGTCGCAGTCGCGAAAGGAGCTGAACACCGTGAGGTTGGATTCGGGCAGCTGCAGCGGTCCGCGCTCACGCAACTGCCGATACACCGGGTAGGGGTTCGCGCGGGTCGACGGGTCGAGAAGCCGCAGCAGCAAAGCCTGAGAATCGGCCACCGTCGTCATGCTCTCATTCTGCACACGCCGCGTAGTACCGGCCGAGCACGTGCTCGCGCAGATCGTCGAAGCGACCCTGGTGGATGGATTCGCGGATCTGGTCGACCAGCCGGACCACGAACCGCATGTTGTGGATCGTGCCGAGCGTGGCGGCCAGGATCTCCTTGCTCTTGTGCAGATGGTGCAGATACGCACGCGTGTAGTGCGCGCACGTATAGCAGTCGCAGTCGGGGTCGATCGGCGTGAAGTCGCGCCGGTAGCGCGAGCCCGTGACGTTGAACCGGCCCGTCGACGAGTACACCGCGGCGTTGCGGGCGACCCGCGAGGGGGACACGCAGTCGAACGTGTCGGCACCGGCAGCGACGGCCGCGAACAGGTCGTCGGGTTCGCTGATGCCCAGCAGGTGGCGGGGTTTGTGGTCGGGCAACTCGGCGGTGACCCAGCCGACGATCGTGGCGAGGTTCTGCTTCTCCAGCGCCCCGCCGATTCCGTAGCCGTCGAAGTCGAGCGAACGCAGACCCCGCGCCGCGGCCCGGCGCAGATCCTCGTACTGCGCACCCTGCACCACCCCGAACAACGCTTGAGTTCCGCCGAGCCGGCGGTGCTCGGCGACACAGCGCACCGCCCAGTCGTGGGTGCGCCGCACCGAGCGTTCCTGGTAGCCGCGGGTGTTTACCAGCGTGGTGAGCTCATCGAACGCGAACGTGATGTCGGCGCCGAGTTGATGCTGAATCCGCATCGACAGCTCCGGGGTGAACCGGTGCGACGAACCGTCCAGATGTGACCGGAAGGTCACCCCGTCGTCGTCGACGACGGCGAGGCGTTCCTTGCCCTCCGCGATCACGTCGTCGGCCTGCACCCGCTCCGTGTCCATCGCGAGCACCTTGCGAAAACCCGCGCCCAGTGACAGCACCTGGAATCCGCCGCTGTCGGTGAACGTCGGCCCCGGCCAGTTCATGAACGCACCCACTCCGCCGGCCTGCTCGACGACGTCGGCGCCCGGCTGCAGATACAAGTGATAGGCGTTAGCCAGAACTGCTTGTGCGCCAAGCTGTTCGATGGTCTCGGGCAACACCCCTTTGACGGTCGCCTGCGTGCCGACCGCGACGAACGCCGGCGTGTGGATGTCTCCGTGCAGGGTACGGATCACCCCGCAGCGCCCCCGGCGCCCGGGCAGCGAAGCGGTGACGGTGAAGAACTCGCTACCGCGCTCGGCCACGGAGGTATTCAACCAATCCGCTGGTTTTGCTTTCGGTCCGGCACGGCCACGGATAGATTTGCTGCGTGCGAAACCGTTTCGTTGCCGCAACCGGGGCGGCCGTGTGCGCCGTGGCCCTAGTCGGAGGTTGTTCGCAGTCCAAGCCGCCCATGTCCAAGCAGCCGCCCGGTTCGCTGCCGCCGGCCACCGCTCAGGTCACGATCAACGGCGAGTCGACCGGCACTACGAAGAGCATCAGCTGCTCGCAGGACGGCTGGATGCACACCTTCGAGACCGGTGACGACCAGTCAGGCGTGCGGATGGTGGTCACGGGCGGAGACACCGTCACCGCCGAGTCGGTGGTGATCAACAACGTGGGCGGCTTCAACGGCAGCGTCTGGCAGAACAACATCGGCAACGCCCAGGCCAGCGTCATCGGCACCACGTTCCGGGTCACCGGCACCGCCGAAGGCGCCACCACCGACGATCCGAACAAGCGCACCACCGCCAGCTTCGAGGTCAAGGCCAACTGCTGACTGCTACGTCTGCAAGAACTCGACGACGTGGTGCGCCAACTCCTCTCCGGCGTCTTCCTGCAGGAAGTGACCGGCGTTCTGGATGACCGGGTGCTGCCGGCCTTGGGCGCCGCGCATCTGGCGGCGGAAGATGGCAGCCATGGCTCCGGTGATGGGGTCCTCGTCGCTGAAGGCCACCAACATCGGGGTCGGGCTTTCGCACAGTGCAGCCCAGGCCGCACGGTTGGCGGCCGACGCAGGGTCGTCGGGTGACGTCGGCACCAGTCCGGGCATGGCGCGCGGGCCGGCGCAGTAGGCGTCCTCGGGAAACGGCGCGTCGTAGGCGGCCCGCACGTCGTCGGTCATCGGCCGGGCGCATCCGCCCTCGACGAAGCGCCCGATGTCGATGGTCGGTGATCGTTGGATCGACTCGCGAAACCGCCACCAAATTTCGGGCATCGGGATGTCCCCGGTCGGAAGGCCGGTGTTGGCGACGACGATGCGGGCGAATCGATCCGGGTGCTCGGCGGCCAGCCGCAGCCCGATCAGCCCGCCCCAGTCCTGGCCCACCAGGGTGACGCGCTTGAGGTTCAGCACGTCGAACGCCAGGGTCCGCATCCATTTCACATGCCGGGCGTAGGTGTGGTCCTCGCGCAGGGTGGGCTTGTCCGACCGCCCGAACCCGACGAGATCCGGGCAGACGACCCGATGACCTGCGGCGACCAACACGGGGATCATCTTGCGGTAGAGAAACGACCAGGACGGCTCTCCGTGCAGCATCAACACCGGGTCGGCGGCCTCGGGGCCGTCGGCGACCCACGCGACGCGCAGTGTGCCGCCGTCGCCATCAGGGATATCGGAATAGCTTGGGAGATAAGGGAATTCGTGTAGCTCGGCGAACCGGCCGTCGGGCGTGCGTAGCGTCTGCATGCAGGTGAACTTACCTCTGTGTTGCGACGACCCGGAGCGTCGACGATCGGAGGCGATGTTTTTCGCCCAAACCGTGCCCATCGATGACGGCGACCACCATACTTTGGACGAAGGTTCGCCGACGTCGACGGACCACGACGCAAAGGAGTGCAGGGTGAAGCGTGGTTTCGTGGTCGCCATCGGTGGTGCGGCCATCGTCGTTGCAGGGCTGGCCGGCTGTTCGAGCAACAAGTCGAGCGAGGCCACCCAAACCGCCGCATCAGGCACGGGCAAGGCGAAGGTGACCATCGACGGCCAGGATCAAAACATCCAGGGTTCCATCAGCTGCGTGACGCAGGGCGACACCGTCAACATCGCGATCGGCGAGACCCAGCCCGGCGCGAACGCGGGCATCGGCGCCCAGGTGACCACCGGCGACAACCCGACCGTCAAGAATGTCGCCCTGGGCACCGTCAACGGCGTCGCACTTGCCTACACGGCCGGCACAGGCCAGGGCAATGCCGACGCGAAGAAGGACGGCAAGACCTACAAGATCAGCGGAAACGCGGTGGGCGCCGATATGTCGAACCCCATGGCCGGCATGCAGAACAAGCCCTTCGAGCTCGAGGTGACCTGCCCCTAGCGGACGCGGCGGATCCAGTCGGCGGCGTCCCGAGGGGGCGCCGCCGACATCGTTTTTCACTGCTGCTGCAGACGCGCCAGGAGCTGGTCCAGAATCGGCCGGTGACCGGTCAGCAGCTTGGCCCGCGCCTGGGCGACACCGAACCACTGCACGCGGTCGATCTCCGGAAACGCGCGCATCCGGCCCGACCCGCGTGGCCACTCGATCTCGAAGGTGTTGCTGTGCGCGTCGCCGACGTCGACGTCGCCGTGGACGGCGAAGGCGGTCAGCACCTTTCCGCTGGGCTGCCGCACCGGGTCGAACGCGATGGGCTCGCCGGCGGGCGGGGCCAGCCCGGTCTCCTCGGTGAACTCGCGCTGCGCGACCTCCCACGGGTCTTCGCCGTCGACGTACTCGCCCTTCAGGATCGACCAGGCCCCGTCGTCCTTCTTCGCCCAGAACGGCCCGCCGGGATGCCCGATCAGAACCTCGACGCCGTCGTCACGGATCCGGAACGGCAGCAATCCGGCGCTGAGTCTCATTGCTCCGTCAGACGCCGGCGGCCCGTTCCAGGTCCTTCAGCGCTGTCTCCAGGTGGCCGAGCAGGTGCTGCAGATGCGGGATGCTGCGCCGGCAGCCGACGAGGCCGAAGTCGAGGTTCTCGGCGTTGTTGGTCAGCGTGATGTTGAGCGCCTGACCGTCCAGGGCGATCGACAGCGGGTAGTTGCCGTCCAGGCGCGCACCCTTCCAGTACAACGG
>JBAPQQ010000540.1:0-2241 GCA_049280695.1 Mycobacterium sp. | reverse complement strand
GCGCTGCCACAGCGTGTAATCGACGTACTGCACCGGCAACGGCGCCCACCCGGGCGCCAGCCCCGCGCACCGAGCGGCATACGCCACCCCCAAGTCAGCCACCAGCGGGGTTGCCGACCAGCCATCGGCGGCGATGTGATGCACCACCGCCACCAACACATGCTCGTCTTCGCCAGCGCGGAAGACCTTGGCCTGCAAGGGAATCCGGGTGGCCAGATCGAACGGCTCACGCACCGCGCTGTCGATGGCCTGTTGAAGCTGTGCCCCCGGCCAGCCGTCGGCATCAACGACGTCCCAGCCGAAGTCGGAGCGGTCGACCGGGACCACCAGCTGCTGAGGAATTCCCTCGGGCGCCGGGAACAGTGTCCGCAGCGACTCGTGGCGTTCCACCACATCGGCCAGTGCCGCCCCGAACGCCTGGGTATCGAGGTGCCCGCTCAGCCGCAACGCCACCGCCATGTTGTAGATCGGTGAAGGGCCCTGCAACTGATCGATGAACCACAAGCGATTCTGGGCAAACGACAACGGCACCACCGCCGGGCGCTCACCCGCCACCAACGGCGGAAGCCCGCCACCACTAACATCGATCCGCGGTGCCAGCTCGGCCACCGTCGGCGCCTCGAACAACGCGCCCACCTCAAGGTGCGTATCCAGGCCGGTATTTACCGCGGCGACCACCCGCATCGCCAATAGCGAATCGCCGCCGAGCTCGAAGAATGAGTCGTCGGCCCCGACGCGTTCTAGGCCCAGTACCTGGGCGTAGATGCCGGCCAGGATCTCCTCGCTGGGGGTGGCCGGGGCGCGATACCGATCAACATTCTGATATTCCGGGGCCGGCAGGGCGCGTTTGTCGAGTTTGCCGTTGGGGGTCAGCGGCAGCGCCTCGAGCACCACCACCGCGGCCGGCACCATATAACCCGGCAACCGCTCGGCCAACGCTGCGCGTATCTCGTTGGGGTCCACCGTCCCGCCCGGCGACTCGGTCACATAGCCGACTAGGCGTTTGTCGCCGGGGCGGTCCTCACGGGCGATCACCACCGCCTGCTGGACCCCAGCACAGCCGGCCAACGCCGCGCGCACCTCACCGAGCTCGATGCGATACCCGCGGATCTTGACCTGCTCATCAGCCCGCCCCACATACCGCAACTGCCCATCGCCACCCCACGACACCAGATCCCCGGTGCGATACATCCGCGCCCCCGGCGCCCCGAACGGACACGCCACAAACCGCGACGACGTCAACGACGCCCGGCCCACATACCCATAGGCCACCCCGGCACCGGCCACATACAACTCACCGACCACCCCCGGCGACACCCGACGCAACCCCGCATCCAGCACGAACAACGCCGCCCCAGCCACCGGCACACCGATCGGCACCACATCGGCACCCGCGGCCAACGGCGCACTCATCGCCGCATACACCGTCGCCTCGGTCGGACCGTAAGCGTTGATCATCACCCGCCCCGGCGCCCACCGCTCCACCAACTCACCCGGACACGCCTCACCGGCCACCACCAACGCCGTGGACTCCAACCCCTGCGCCGAGAGCATCCCCACCGCCGACGGCGTCTGACACAACACCTCGACCCGCTCGGCCAACAACAACGCGTGCAAATCCTCCGGCGACCCGGCCACCTCCTCAGGCACCACCACCAGCCGCCCCCCATGCAGCAGCGCGCCGAAGATCTCCCACACCGACACATCGAAAGCCAACGAATGCCACTGCGACCACACCCGCCCCGGCGCCAGCCCACCCGGCAACGACTCCACCAACCCGGTGACGTTGCCGTGCGCCACCGCCACCCCCTTCGGGACACCGGTGGTACCCGAGGTGTAAATCAAATACGCGATCTCCTGCACCGCCGGCGCCGCCAACCCGGTGCCGGGTAAAGCGTCGACCGCGGGGTCGTCGATGTCGACGACCCGCACCTCAGCGCCATCCACCCGCGCCCGCAAACCCGCCGTGGTGATCACCGCCACCGCCGCGGCATCAGCAATCATGAACCCGATCCGCGCATCGGGCAGCGCCGGATCGATCGGCACATAAGCCGCCCCGGTCTTGAGCACCCCCAAGATCGCCACAATCGCCTCGCCCGACCGCGACAACAACAGCGCCACACACCGCCCCGGACCCACCCCATACCCGACCAGCAGATGCGCCCACCGATTCGCCGCCTCATCCAACTCGCGATACGTCCACGACCGGCCCCGGCAGGTCAGCGCCACCGCCTCCGGCGT
>JBAPQQ010000539.1:0-1683 GCA_049280695.1 Mycobacterium sp. | reverse complement strand
GGTTTGCCACGACGATCGTCGTCGGGTAGTCAATTCCGGCATACGGCGCGGCCGAGATGCCGTGACGGAGGAAATCGCCGGGATTCTGGATATCGGCGTGAAACGCGTTACGACGGACACCATTGCGACCCGTGGCCAGAATCTCGTGCTCAGTCGTGCCCAGACGTGGGGCCGCGACGAAGGCCCCGAGGCCTTCCATACCGATGTCGTCGATATCGTCGAAACCGATGCCGACGGGCGGATCCTGGCACGGGTCGTGTTCGATCCTGACGACATTGACGCAGCGTTCGAGGAGCTCGAAGCGCGCTATCTCGCTGGTGAAGCCGCACCGTATGCGCAGACGTGGTCGCTCATCGCTCGGGCGTACGCCGGATTCAATCAACGTGAAATTCCGGCCCACACAGAGGACTGGGTCAACATCGACCATCGGCACGCGGTCGTCATGGTACCCGGCGAAGGAGTCGCATACTTCCACGCGTCGTGGGAGCTCGCGGCGGACCTGAATGTCTACATCGAGGCTGTGCACTTGTTGAACGATCGCGGAGCCGTCTTCACCCATGTAGGCAAGGGGACCTCGCGGGAAGGCTTCGAGGCGGAGTGGCGGACCGTCGACATCATGACCGTCGAAGGCGAACTGATCAGCCGCGTCGAGCTTTTCGACGAGGCAGAACTCGACGCTGCGCTTGCCCGATTCGATGAATTGCACCCGCAGACACAGCCATTGGAAAACGCGGCCAGCCGAGTAACCGCACAATATTGGGCGAACTTCGCGGCCCGCGACTGGGAAGCGATTGCCGAAATGCTGACCGACAGCTTCTCCGGCGACGACCGCCGTCGCATGGTGGGCGCGGGAGTCCGACACGGTCGAGATGCCGAAGTCGCGGATCTGCGGGCTATCGCAGACCTCGGGCTTACAACTGTGGCATCGACGATCATTGCGACCCGGGGGCAAGGCCTCATCCTCGGACGTGCCAGTTTCTCGGGCTCGGGTGACCGGCCCGAGACTGCCGTGACCGAGATTCTCGGCGTCATCGAGCTCGACGCAGACGAGCAGATCACGGCGACCGTCGTCTTCGATCCCGACGACATCGACGCTGCCTTCGCTCAGCTCGACGCGCGCTACCTCGCCGGTGAGGCGGCCGCGCACGCGCGCACGTGGTCGGCGATCGCAGGAACCTATGCGTCGATCAGACGTCACGAGTTCCCGGCGATGACGCCCGACTGCGCAAATATTGACCATCGCCGGGCGACGGCGTTCGCGCCCGGCGAGCTGACCGCATACATCCGTGCAGGGTGGGACATCGGCCAGACCATTCGACCCTATGTCGAGGTTGTGCACCGGCTGAGCGATGTCGGAGCCGTCGTCAGCTACACGGCGCATGGGACATCAAAGGATGGCTTCGACGCCGCGTGGCGGGAAATCGCCGTTACGACAGTCGAAGGTGACAGGGTCAACCGCTGCGAGCTATTCGACGAAGCAGACCTCGACGCTGCGCTCGCCAGGTTCGAGGAACTGCACCCGCGGACGCCGCGGCTGGAAAATGCAGCAACGCGGGTATACGAGCGCCTCCGTGCATCCTTCACGTCCCGCGACTGGACCGCGATGGCGGAGATCCTGGCCGACGAAACTTCCCTCGACGATCGTCGTCGGATTGTGAACGGGGGGGTCTTACAGGGTAGAGA
>JBAPQQ010000538.1:0-3309 GCA_049280695.1 Mycobacterium sp. | reverse complement strand
ACGTAGCTTGGTTCACATTGCGTGCCAGTCTGCGGGCGGCTCGAGCAATCTGGGATAGGGGCTCCCATCTTGTTGGCTTGACTTCGCCTCGATGCCTCCTACGCTCCCGCGTCGGCGTATGGATTTTAAGAACGGACGGTCGCCTGTTCCAGCGGAGCGGGTTCATCGAACGGGAAACGGGGCGGTACCCCGCTCGTACCCCGAACTGGGCCGTACCGCACCCGTATCCGGGCCGTACTGCAGCCGTCCGCTAGCCGCACCGGAGTCGCAGGTAGAGCAGCAGTTCGGGGTTGTCGTACGTCCGAATTGCCAGGCGTTATCGATAACCCATTCGGGCGTGGAAACAGCTTCCCAAGCTGAATACGCGGGTTCGATTCCCGTCATCGGCTCCACGACTACACCGCTTGACCTAGGCACCAGCCGACCGCACCGCCCGCGCGGGCGCGCGTCATCGCGTTAGTTGAATACCGGTGCGACGAACCGTTGCACGATTTGGTGTTCGACTTCGCTATTGCCAATGGGCCAGTAGGCCAGCGACATAACGACGCGAACGATCCATTGGGCGGCCTCTGGGTCGTCGTTGGTTATCCCGGTGAGGTCGGCGGCGAGATGGCCCAGCACCGGCGACGAAGTAAGCCCGGTCAAATCACGGCCAGCGCTCAAGCCCGTCATCATTTGACGCATCGGGTCTGACCGGATGTGTTCCAGCGCGACCGTGATCGCCTTCACTAGTCGCTCCGACCCGCTCAGGCCCTCGACAGCGCACCGAACGGAGTCGACTATGCGAGCTGCAAGACGGAGCAGAACGGCGTCGCGTATCTGAGCTTTGCCTCCCGCATAGCGATAGATGGTGGCCCGCGAACAGTGCACTCGTGCGGCCAAGGCGTCGATGTCGAAGGCTTCCAAGCCGTCGCGGACGACGATGTCGGTGGCAGCGGCATAGATGCGGTCTGCGGCAGCTGTACGACGCTCGCCTCCAATGAGCCAATCGTCTCGAACCACAAATCCTCCCTTCATACGGAACAATCCGATCGTCTCAGGACTGAGACAAATTTGGCAGCTGACTTCACCGTTGATGCAGGTGCGGATGACGACGTGAGACAGCGGACATCAGGCTTGTTGACCGGCGGTTTCAACTTCGCTGCACCCTGTTGACGCAGAGCGTCATCGCCGCCCAGCGTGGGGGAATGACGTCGCGCGATGGTCAGCTCGGCATCCAACTCT
Source organism: Mycobacterium sp. (assembly GCA_049280695.1). Classification (GTDB taxonomy): domain Bacteria; phylum Actinomycetota; class Actinomycetes; order Mycobacteriales; family Mycobacteriaceae; genus Mycobacterium. Next base: position 2,085 of record JBAPQQ010000538.1, on the reverse strand, counting down.
TCGACGACCAGTTCGTTCAAGATCCCTACCCGCTCTATGAGCGAATGCATCAGACCGGACCGGTGCACCGAATCGGCGATTCCGGTTTCTATGCGGTGTCCAGTTGGGACGCGGTCAACGACGCCATCGCGCGTCCGAAAGAGTTCTCGTCAAACCTGACCGCGACCATGATCTACCGACCCGACGGCACGGTGGCCCCATTCCAAGTGGGAGAACTCGGCGGACACGTGCAGGTGCTGGCCACAGCCGACGACCCGGCGCATGCGGTCCACCGGAAGGCGCTGATCCCGCAACTGGCGGCCAAGCGCATACGCGCCTTTGAGCCGTTCATCGCTGCCACCGCCGACCACTTGTGGAACGACAACTTCCACGACGGAGGCATCGAATGGATGAGCGCCATGGCGAATCGACTGCCGATGACGATCGTCGGTCAAATCATTGGCGTACCTGACGACGACATCGACAAGCTCGTCCGCTGGGGGTACGCCTCGACCCAGGTCGTGGAAGGACTTGTTGACGAGGATCAGCTCACCGCCGCAGGCAATGCGGTGATGGAACTCGGCGGTTACATCACCGACCAATTCCAGCAGGCCGCAGCCAACCCACAAGACAACCTGCTCGGCGACCTCGCAACAGCGTGCGCATCAGGCGAGCTAGACGAGTTCGTAGCGCAAGTGCTGATGATCCTGCTATTCAGCGCGGGCGGTGAATCCACCGCATCACTAATCGGTTCCGCAGCGTGGGTATTGGCGGCTCGTCGCGGTATCCAACGGCAGGTACGCGACCAACCCGAACTGCTCGGCGCGTTTGTTGAAGAGGTCTTGCGTTACGAACCTCCGTTTCGGGGTCATTACCGCCACGTCGTTCGCGACACCACACTGTGCGGTGTCGAGCTTCCGGCAGGCTCGCGCCTCTTACTGTTATGGGGGGCTGCCAATCGCGACCCGTCGCATTTCGACGAGCCCGAGCAATTTCGACTGGACCGTTCCGGAGGGAAGGGCCACATCACCTTCGGAAAAGGCGCTCACTTCTGCGTCGGGGCCGCACTCGCTCGGCTGGAGGCGCAGATCGTCGTCGGGCAGCTCATCGAGCGCACATCGCACATCGACGCCGCCGAAACCGGACGCTGGCTGCCGAGCCTGCTCGTACGGCGACTCGAACGCCTACAACTAGCCTGCGAATAGTCCTAACCATGCAGCGGTATCACGTCGCCCGACTTGGCCTTCGCGGTGCGGTTCACCCGCAGCACGGCGGGCCGGAACACGGAACCCGGCGCGGACCATCTGGCATTTCGTGACTACCGGCGGCATGTCGCCCGCGTGCTGACCAGGCGGGCGAGGCGCGGGCTGCGAGTTAGCCCGCCCGTCAGGGTTGACGGCGCTGCCGAAAGCGGATCAATGTGATACTCGTGATATGACCACGGGGTCACACCGGGCAGAGAGGCGGCAGCTCATGACCACGAAGGACAAGTACACGGACGTGCCCGCACCGTACTCGTGGGAGGTGCCCAGCGCCGGCGACGCGCGCTTCACGTGGGAGTACGACGACGGGCGCGCCCGGCTCCTTTCCCTGTATCAGAAGGGAAAGGACAAGCAGTGGGACGCGCAGTCGCGCATCGACTGGGCGCAAGACGTCGACCCGAAGAACCCGGTCGGGCTGCCCGACCAGTTCCATCCGCTGTTCGGCAGCCCGATGTGGGACGCCGCAGACGAAGCACGTCGCGCCGAGATGCGCCAGCACTCCCAGGCCTGGCAGTTCTCGCAGTTCCTGCACGGCGAGCAGGGGGCGATGGTGTGTGCGGCCAAGATCGTCGAGGTGGTCCCGGACCTGGACGCGAAGTTCTACGCGGCCACCCAGACCATGGACGAAGCCCGGCACGTCGAGGCGTTCTCGCGGTTCCTGCAGGAGAAGGTCGACCTGGTCTACCCGATCAACAAGAACCTGACCGCCCTGCTGGAGGACACCCTGCGCGACTCGCGCTGGGACATGCCCTACCTCGGCATGCAGGTGCTCATCGAGGGCCTGGCGCTCGCCGCGTTCGGTCTGCTGCGCGACATGACCACCAAGCCGCTGCCCAAGCAGATC
>JBAPQQ010000537.1:0-3954 GCA_049280695.1 Mycobacterium sp. | reverse complement strand
CCGAACGCACAGCGCGGTCGGTCATGGTGGCCGCCGAAGCGGCCAAAAACGACCCCAGGGAGGCGAGCAAAGCGACCGCGATGGCCACCCCGGCGGCGGTGGCCGCCAGCCGGGCCGGGCGGCGGCGCAGCAAACCGGTAAGCCACAGCCAGGTCATGGCCCTTTCGCTTCCTCGGCCATGCCCGCGGCGGTGTGCAGGCAGCCGTCGCGCATGGCCCATACCGTGGGAAATCGACTGGAGATCGCCGGGTCGTGAGTGGACACGATCAGCGCCGCGCCCAGGTCGGCGGCGGCCTGCACGAGAACGTCGATGACCAGGGCGGCGGCCATGTGGTCAAGCTGACCGGTGGGTTCGTCGGCGAGGATCAGTCGCGGCGCCGCCGCCAGCACCCGGGCCACCGCGACCCGCTGGGCCTGCCCGCCGGACAGTTCCTCGGGCAATGCGTGCGCCAGCTCGCCAATCCCGATCCGGCGCAGCGCCTGCACTGCACGCTCGTGCGCGTCGGACACGGTACCGTCACCGAACAGCATCGGCAGCTCGACATTCTCGGTCACGTCGAGCGCCGGCACCAGGCTGGGGCCCTGGAACACGATCCCGACCTGACCGGGCCGGGAGAGCGGATGCTCACCGATTCCCGGCCAAGTCAGGGTCCCTGAGGTTGGCATTTCCAGGCCGGCCATCAGATGCAACAGCGCGGACTTGCCGGAGCCCGACGGCCCGGTCAGCGCGATCCGCGCACGGGGGGCCACCGTGCAGTTGACGCCACGCACCGCGGTGATCGCGGCGGCACCGGCGCCGAAGGTGCGGGTCACCTCGACACAGCGAACCACCGACGGCTCGCGGTGAGAGGTCACGGCACGACCTGCCCGTCGGCCAGTCGCACGATTCGATCCGCGGCCGCTGCCACTGCAGGGCTGTGGCTGGCGATCACGATTGCGGAGCCACGATCGGCCATGCCCCGCAGGAGGTCCAGGACCTCGTGTTCGGTGTCGGTGTCGAGCTCGCCAGTCGGTTCGTCGGCCAGCAACAACACCGGATCGTTGGCCACCGCGACAGCCAGACCCGCGCGGGCCAGCTCGCCGCCGGACAGCTGACCGGGAAACGCGTGGCCTCGATCACCGATCCCCAAAGAACTCAGCAGCATCGCCGGCGTTGACTGCGCGGTGCGCTTCGCGATCTGCTGCGCAAGCTTCACATTTTGGGTAAGAGTCAAGTGTCCCAATAGGTTTCGATTCTGAAACAGCAGCCCGATCTTGCGGGCACGCAGCAAGGCCCGCGCAGTTTCGGATCGGTGGCTGACCCGGTCACCGCCGACCCGCACCACGCCTCCGTCGGGTTCGTCGAGCCCGGCCAGACATGCGAGCAGGGTGGATTTGCCCGACCCCGACGGGCCGACGACTGCCACCAGCTCACCGGCTGTCCCGGTCAGTGACACCCCCCGCAGCGCGAGGGTCTCCTCGTCGCCGGCCCGGAAGAACCGGTACAGCGGTGTGGTCGCCAACACCGTCTCCGCGCCAACGCTCATGACGTCCAGGTGAATGAGTCGGTGACCGTGCGCCAGGGGTCGACGTTGTCCGCACCGACGGGCGACGACAAGGTCACCACCACTCCGCGCCCGGCTTCGGAATATTCGTAGCGCTCCACATCCAAGGGCACCGCTTTCCCGGTGACCGGGCTGGGCGGTGAGTCGGCGCGGTAGGTGACTAACACCACCTGTCCCGCTGGGCGCTGAACCGTCTTCACGTCGCCGGCCACAAAGCCCGGCGTCGTCGCAGCGATCTTGGGCAGTTCGACCGACCGGGCGTATTCCTCCGTGGGCTGGTAGAAGCCAGAACGCGGTGTCAACGTGATGCTGTTGAACTTGTCGCTGAACACCACACCTGAATCCGCGTCGGTCCGCGCCCAGCCCTCGGGGACCTTCATCGTGAACCAATGGTTGGGTGCCGTGTACGTGACGAACGCCTGGTTATCCGGAATGTCCCCGGCAGGATTCGACTCCGCCGACTGCGCCGCTGAGGAACCGGCGGCCGGAGTCGACTTGCCACCACATCCGCCGGCCACGGCCACGACGGCTGCGCACGCGGCGACCACGCCGATAACGCGGATAACGTTGTGCCGGTTGACCATTGATTGCCTCTTCATTCTGTCGACCCGCTTCCCAGCAGCGCAATGTCGGCGGCAAGCTCAGCTGATCTGAGCCGCCCGTACTGCCACGATGCCGCGGAGGCGCTGTGAGAATGCTGAATAGGGCTATGGGTGCCACCCGGCCGCGGAGGCGGTCACGCTTTCGGCCGGCCCGCCTCCGCCGCGGGGTGTCAGCCTCCGGTGCCGTCCGGCGCCTCGGGACCGTTCTGGTTGCCGTCCTGGACGTTGTCATTGTCACCCGGGGCTTCCGGTTCGCCGGGCTGGTCCGGCGCTTCGCCGGGTTCGGGCGCATCCGGGGTGTCGCTGGGTTGCGATGTGGGGGGCGGGGGTGGCGGGGCCGGGGTAGGCGTCGCGTTGGCGAGAGCCATTGCCGCGCCGCCGATCGTTCCGGCCGCGAGCACAGCGCTCACCGCAGCGATGATCTTCTGCTTGAAGTTCATTCTGTGTGGTCCCTTCTCGAGGCTTAGCCGCTCTGGCTGATGTCCACACGGTGCCCGCGATGCGCTGAAGTTTCGCTTTGCCCTGTTGAGAACGGGCACAGCCGCGGCTCGCTTGCCGGGACGGTAGCCATCTTCAGCGGCTCCTCAGCATGGTTGGTGCATTGTCTATGGCTACGGCCGAGCCAGATTCAGGGGACCAATGATCAGCGGCGTTGGGTGATGCGGCGGCGAAACCCGGGCACACGGCGGGAACACTGGACACCGTGAACGCGCAGATCTTGCGTCCGGCCCGGTGGAGCGTGCGCACCCGGTCTACCGTGGCGGCGACGTTGGTGGTGACGCTCGGGCTGGCCGTGGCGTTCGGCGCGACGTTGCTCGTGCTTTTCCATACCTTGCAGCGGTCGGCGCGCGGAGCGGCCGACGCCCGTGCCGGACAGATCGTGCAACAGTTGCGCAGCGATGCTCCCGGCGACCTCGACCCCTCTCTGCTGGCCACCGACGGCCAGGTCGGTGTGATCCAGGTGCTCGACCCCGGCGGTGCGGTGGTGGCGGCCTCTGTCGGGTCGCCGCCGACGCCGCTGGTGCAGCCGACCGTGCCGCCGTCGGGTTCGGCGTTTCTCGGTCGGGTGCAACTGGCCGACGACGGCGATTATTGGGTAGCAGCCCGAGGTGCGACCACCCCGTCGGGTGCGGTGACGGTCTTGGTGGGGGCCGATCGTGAGCCGGTCGAAACGGTCGTTGCCACAGTCGCGGCCCTGTTGGCGATCGGCGGCCCGATGGTTGTCATATTGGTCGGGCTGGCGACGTATCGGCTGGTCGGTGCTGCGCTCGGCCCGGTCGAACGGATTCGCTCGCGGGTATCGTCGATTTCCACCGCGAAGCTCGGCGAGCGCGTCCCGGTGCCGCCGACCGGCGACGAAATTGCCCGTCTCGCGGAGACGATGAACGACATGCTGGCTCGCCTGGAGGCTGGCCAGATGTCCCAGCGGCGGTTTGTCAGCGACGCCTCGCACGAATTGCGCAGCCCCCTGGCCACCATCAGCGCCGCTCTCGAACTCGCCCATACCCGGCCCGACATGATCGACGCCGCGTTGATCGACGAGTCCCTGCTTCCCGAGGCCCGCCGCATGCGGGAGTTGCTGGAGGACCTGCTGCTGCTGGCCCGCGCCGACGAGCACGGACTGTCCGGGCGCGCCGACGACGTCGACCTCGACGACTTGTTACACGCCGAAAGCGCACGGCTACGCGGCAAGGCAGACCTGACGGTACGACTGTCGATTGCCCCGGTTCGCGTCACGGGCGACCCGGGACAGCTCGCGCGGATGGTGCGCAACCTGGTCGACAACGCCGCCCGGCATGCGTGCGGTG
>JBAPQQ010000536.1:0-2764 GCA_049280695.1 Mycobacterium sp. | reverse complement strand
GGTAGTCGACCTGCCAGTGCTTGATGCTGTTGAGCCAGCCGGACCGCAGTCGCTCCGGCGGCGAAAGCGGACGCAAATTGGGCATCTGGTCGGCAATCGCGTTGAAGATCAGGTTGATCGTCATGCGCGCCAGAGTGGCCCCGATGCAGTAATGCGCGCCGCCGCCGCCGAAACCGACGTGCGGATTGGGGCTGCGCAGGACATTGAAGGTGAATGGGTCGTCGAACACCTCGTCGTCGAAATTGGCCGAGCGGTAGAACAGCACCACCCGCTGGCCCTTCTTGATCTGCACGCGTGAAAGCTCGGTGTCCTCTAGCGCGGTGCGCTGAAATGCGGTGATCGGAGTGGCCCAGCGCACGATCTCGTCGGCCGCGGTCTCGGGCCGCATCCGCTTATACAAATCCCACTGATCGGGAAAGTCGTTGAACGCCATCATGCCCTGGGTAATGGAGTGACGCGTTGTCTCGTTCCCTGCCACGGCCAGCGTGAGAACGAAGAAGCCGAATTCCGCGTCCGACAGCTTGTCCCCATCGATGTCTGCCTGCACCAGCGTGGTGACAATGTCATCGGCAGGATTTTTCGCCTTAATGTCGGCCATCTGCATGGCGTAAGCCAGCACCTGCACCGACGATGCTTGGCCGTCGATGTCCCCGTACTCGGGGTCTTCGCTGCCGGTCATTTCGTCCGCCCAGCGGAACAGCTTCGCGCGGTCCTCCAAGGGCACACCGAGCAGCCCGGCGATGGCCTGCAGCGGCAACTCGCGGGACACCTGCTCGACGAAGTCCCCGGAGCCGTGCGCTGCAGCAGCTTTGACGATGGCCTGCGCACGCTCGTTGAGTTCGCCGCGCAGGCTTCCGATGGCGCGCGGGGTGAAGCCGCGGGAGATGATTTTGCGTAGCCGGGTGTGATGGGGGGCGTCGATGTTGAGGAGCGACGCACGCGCCATCTCGATGTTCTCGCGCTCCACGTCATCGGGGTACCGCGGGATCGCGGTGTCCTCGTAGGTGGAGAAGACGTCGTCGCGCAGTGATACCCCTTTGACGTCTTTGTGTTTGGTGACCACCCAGAAGCCACCGTCGTTGAAGCCACCCTTGCCGATGGGCTGTTCGTTCCACCAGATCGGCGCGACCTCGCGCAACTGGGCCAACTCGTCGACCGGGAGCCGCTCGGCATAGATGTCGGGATCGGTGAAGTCGAAACCGGGGGGAAACTGTGGGCTGTCCATGTGTTGTCCTTGGTGATTGGTCGACGGTGAAGGGGGCGGGTCAGCGTCGACGTCGCGGTGATTGCGGAGCCGTCGGCGCCGCGAAGAGAGTTCCGCGGATCAACTGTTTGGCGGCCTGGAGCGCGGCGCGGTAGGCCGGCCCGGGCAGGGACGCGGCCTGCTCGGTCAGGCCTCGTGCCAAGGCGTAGACGGCGTCGGTCACTCCGTCGGTGTCGCAGCCGTTGGGCAGCGCCCCGTGGGCGCGGGCGTCGGCGATGATGTCGGCGATGATCTCGCGCAGGGGTTCCAGCTCCGCGCCGGAGGTACGCAGTGGCGGCACGACTGCGGCTTCCTCGGCGCGGATCGCCCGCTCGAACGCAGCAAGGTAGGGATACTCACGCATGAGCTGATCCGATTCGTCGAGTACCTCGGCGAGCCGGTCGACGACGTCGCCGCCACGCTGACCGGCGGCTCGCAGTCGTGGCAGGGCCACGGCCTCGATCTCGGCCACCGCGGCGGTCAGCAGGTCGGATTTGGTCGGAAAGTAGTTGTACAGCGCGGCGCTGCTGACCTCGGCGGAGCGGGCGATCTCGCGGATCGACGCCTTGGAGTAGCCGACGTCAGCGACGCAGCGCATGGCCGCGGTGACGATGCGCCGCCGCGTCTCGAAACCGTTGGCGCCGACCGGGCGACCCAGCTGAGGCGACGTCGCCGTCATCGCTGCCACCTGCTTGCGCTGACCATGTGCTCTTCCTCGGTTGCGATCGATGTAACTGATCGATTACTCATTCACCACCGTAGTGTCGCTCGCCTGGGGTGCGGCCTTGGTGACGCTGGTCTGCAGGAGAAGGCCGGCGAGGTGGGCCAGCCGCCCGTTCGATATCACCTTCTCTACGAAATGCATTGCAGTACAATGCAATCCGACGATATATCTTGCCATTCCGAGCGATCCGCCAGGTTCAGAGCAAGGCCTCGATCCGTCCCTCGCGCACCCGATTGGAGACCGGGCTCAGGTTCAGCGACTTGATCACGGTGGCTTTGTTGTCGATGTTGGGTCCGATGCAGTGCCCTGCGGCATCGAAGTAGAGGCCGTGAAAGGGGCAGCGCAGGCAATCGCGATCGATGACCCCGCCGAACCCGAGGTGTGCCCCTTGATGTGGGCAGAACGCGTCATAAACCCGAACCGCGCCACTGGCATCGCACCGTGCGATCAGCTCTGCGTCGTCGATAGTGTAGCGATGCACCTTTCCCGGCTTGATGTTCTCGAGACTGTCGAGGTGCCACCACTGGGGTTCGTCGACCGACCGCTCCGGCGTGGGTGGCGCCTGGAAGTCTTTCGGGTAGAACGTCTTCCCCCAGGCGATCACGTCGCGGAGGTGCTTTTCGGAGGGGAGGAGGGTCGAAGCGCCCACGTACTTCTTGTTCTTCCAGATGATCGCGTCGACGTCGAACTCGTTCTTGGTGTAGTTCGCCATCACCCGCGCAAGCAGATCGCAGAGCCGACGCCCTCCGGTCACCGCTCCGTATAGACGCTCCAGCACCGCGGGGAAGGTCGTCGGA
>JBAPQQ010000535.1:0-16790 GCA_049280695.1 Mycobacterium sp. | reverse complement strand
TGGCGATCGCATAGGGAATCCCGCCGCGCAACTGGTAGTAGCCCTCCGGCGTCTTCGCCAGCTCGCAGTCCCATTTGGCGACGACGCCGAGTTCCTTGGCCTTCTCCCGTGCGGCATACAGCGAGGCGCGGCCGGCGAACTGCCGCCACTCCTCGACGCTCATGGCCAGCGGTTCGCCGTCGCTCTCGGTGAACCCGATCAGCTCGGCGACGGCCTCGCCGTAAGTCTGCAGCCCGGCGTCGTTCTCCCAGACCTCGATGAACCGCGACTCCATACCGTCGTAGAGGTCGTCGTTCGGCGGCATCCCGTGCTCCAGCCACGTCGCCGCCGCGTCGGCGATCGCGTCGAGCAGGCCCTGACGTTCCAGCCACGCGCGAGCGGTGGCGTACTCACCGTCCGCCAGCGAGTACAGCATCCAACCGTTGAGCTCTTTGACGCCAAGGTCGTAGAACTCCCGCATCATCGCCAGGAAACACGCTTTGTACGGCGGGACCTTCAGGTTGGTCGCGCCGAGAAGGAACGGCTGGTCGCGCTCGTCGGCGCGGCTGTCGATCAGGTTGGCCGCCTCGGCATCGGTGCGCGCGACGATGATGCCCGGCACCCGCATCACGTCGAGCTGGAACCGCGCGGCGTTGAGGCGCTTGATCTGCTCATCGGACGGGACGAGGACTTTGCCGCCCTGATGGCCGCACTTCTTCGTGCCCGGCCGCTGGTCCTCGATGTGATATCCCGGCACGCCCGCTTCGACGAAGCGCCGAATCAGGTTGCGCACGTGCGGGTCTCCGCCGTGACCGGTGTCGGCATCGGCGATGATGAACGGCCGATAGTCGACCGGCGGGGTGGCCGCGCGTTGCGCTTCGGTCATGCGCAGCCGCTGGTACTGCTGATTGCGGTCTGCGGTGAGCAGCGCGCGCACCAGCCCGGCGGCCTCGTCGGGAACCTGGCTCAGCGGGTAGCTGGCGAGGTCGGGCCCGGGGTCTTCACTGGTGGAGCCCTTCGCCGAGGTCGCCCAGCCGCCGAGGTAGATGCCCTCGATGCCCATCCGCTTGATCGTCGCCGCCTGGCCGGGGGAGTAGGGCCCGAACGTCGTGATGCTCTTGTGCTGGGCGAAGAGCTCACGCAGGCGGTCATAGAACGCTTCGGCCGCCCCGCGTGCCACCGTGTAGTCGACGGGAATGGTGCCTCGCTGCTCGACGACCTGGCGGGCCGTGTAGAGGCGAACGATGCCGTCGAAGCGCGGACTTTCGAAGTACCGCTGCGTGGCGGCGACATCCTGGTCGAACGGTGTGTCGGCGGCGAGATCCGCCTCGATGATGGCCATGGTTCTTATGCTCCTCGTTGAGCCCGGGTTCCCGCCACTGTGCCTTTTCAGCGGCTTAGTGATTATCGCGCTTGGCCCCGGGCGGATCCCCATTCGGGGCCACATTGCCGGGCGGCCGCTGTGTGACCAGCCTCACACGGCGTCCTGCAGTTATATAGGTTATCAATGGAGTTACGCCCTAGAAACATTCGGAGGCAACGCATGTGCGGCATCACCGGCTGGGTGGACTTCTCCCGGGACCTGACCCGCGAACAGGCCTCGATCGATGCCATGACCGAGACGATGGCGTGCCGCGGCCCCGATGCCTCGGGCGTCTGGGCGGATCAGAACGCCGCGCTGGGTCACCGGCGCCTTGCCGTGATCGACCTGCCCGGCGGCGCTCAGCCGATGTCGGTGTCGACGTCGCGCGGTGATGTCGTGATGGTCTACAGCGGCGAGGCCTACAACTTCAAGGAGCTTCGCGACGACCTGGAGGCGAAGCGCGAGAGGTTCGAGACCGCCAGCGACACCGAAGTGGTGCTTCGCGGCTACCTGCGGTGGGGCGAGGCGGTCGCAGAACGACTCAACGGCATGTATGCATTCGCGATCTGGGATTCGCGCGACCGCAAGCTCGTGATGATCCGCGACCGGATGGGGATCAAGCCGTTCTACTTCTACCCGACTCCCAGCGGTGTGCTGTTCGGCTCGGAGCCCAAGGCGATCCTCGCCAATCCGCTGGCCAAGCGAGTCGTCGACGTCGACGGGCTGCGCGAGATGCTGGTGCCGGTCAAGACGCCCGGGCACGCGGTGTGGAAGGGCATGCAGGAGGTGGAGCCGGGCACCGTTGTCACGGTCGACGAGCACGGCCTTCGCGAGCACACCTACTGGCGACTCGAGTCGAAGGCGCACACCGCCGACCGTGACACCACGGTTGCGCGCGTGCGCGAACTGCTCGACGACATCGTTCGCCGTCAGCTGGTTGCCGACGTGCCCGAATGTGTGCTGCTCTCCGGCGGTCTGGATTCCAGCGCCATCACGGCGCTGTCCGCGCGGGAACTCACCGAGCCGGTTCGCACCTTCGCCGTCGACTTCGTCGATCAGGCCACGAACTTCCAGCCCAACGAGTTACGGCCGACGCTCGACACCCCGTACGTGCACGAGGTCGCCGAACACGTCGGTTCGGATCACACCGACATCGTGCTCGATCACAACCAGCTCGCCGATCCGGACATCCGTCGCAAGGTGGTCGGCGCCCGCGACATCCCGGTCGGCCTCGGTGACATGGATGCGTCGCTTTACCTGCTTTTCAAGGCGATTCGGCAGCAGTCGACGGTGGCGCTGTCCGGCGAGTCGGCGGACGAGATCTTCGGCGGCTATCGCCAATTCCACGATGCACGGGTGCAGCAGACCGATGCGTTCCCGTGGATCGCGATCGGCGACGCCGTCGTCGACACCAGCGGCGAAATCCTCAATCCGGCATTTCGCTCCGTAGTGGACCTGGACACCTACATGCACGACCGCTATACAGAGTCCGTTGCCGAGGTCACCAGGCTCGACGACGAGGACGACTTCACCCATCGGATGCGCGTGATGAGCTATCTGCATCTCACCCGCTTTGTGCGAATCCTGTTGGACCGCAAGGACAGGATGAGCATGGCGGTGGGCCTGGAGGTCCGTGTTCCGTTCTGCGATCACCGCCTCGTCGAGTACGTGTACAACACGCCGTGGTCGCTGAAGACCTACGACGGCAGGGAGAAGAGCCTGCTGCGCGGGGCCACGCGCGACGTGCTGCCCACGTCGGTGGTGGAGCGCGTGAAGAGCCCCTACCCGTCGACGTCGGATCCGCAGTACGGCGCCGCCATCCAGGGGCAGGCGAAGGATCTGCTCGGCAGTGGGCACGACGTGCTGTTCGATCTCGTCGACCGCGCGGCGCTGGAACAGCTGACCCGTCAAGACCCGGCGACGTTCCAGCCCCTCGACAAGGCCCGGCTCCAGCGGGTCCTCGACCTTGCCGTGTGGATCGACGTGTACCGCCCGGAGATCGAGTTCTGAAGCACGCTATCCGATGAAGGTCAGCGTGGTGTTGAACAGGTAGACGGCAGTATCCGTGGGCAGGATCTCCATCAGCGTGCTGTCCGGTAAGTCGCCGTTGCCGATGACGTTCTCGGGGTGCGTCGGAGCGCAGGGAACACCGCTGCACCGCAACCAGAAGCCCGGAGCCTGGAAAATTCCCGGTGCGGGTTCGACTCGGTAGTGCCCCGGCGGGATCGAAGCCGTCAACCCTTCCACGGCGTGGCCGCCGACGGCATACGCTCCGTTGCTGCCATAGCTGGGCGGGTAGATCACCGGATCCGCATGTGCCGGCGCGACGAGGCCGGCAGCAGCGAGCAGCGAGCCGGCCATGACGAGCGAAAACCTGCGCATGGCACAAGGCTATAAGCCCAGCGAGCGTCCCGGACCAGATCGCTGATCCCTCTGATCACCCCGCAACGAACGGGCTGCGCGGCAGCGTCAGCGGCAAGTCCAGAGAGTTGAGCAGTCCGGCAGGCGCGTCGACGACGTACGGGATCGCGTTCACCACACGCATCGCCGTCGCTACCATCGCCCCGGCCCCGGCGGCCATTCCAGAAATGCCCGCGCGCTTGCGATCTCGGAGGCTCACCGCCATGGTGCAGTCGATGTCCGGCTGACCCGAGACGACCACCCGGTACGACATGTCGCCGATGCCCTTGGGCCAGTCCGGCGCAACGTCATGCGCCAACCGCGTGACGTGTTCGATGACGATCGCCTCGCGCCCCTCGACGACACCGATCGCCTGCATCCGCAGTGCGGCGCAGGTACCGGCCTCGACGGTGCCGAACGCGACGTCGAAGGTCCGATCCGTGGTCCTGCGGTCGAACTTCTCGCGTATCTCTTCCACTTCGACCCCGAGCGCCTCAGCCATGAGGCGGATCTGGCCCTGCCACTCGCCGGCAATGGCGCCCGGAAAGCTGACCCACGGCTGGTAGTCGAGAGGCTGGCCGAATCCCATGCCGTTGATCATGATCTCGGCCACGCCATAGTCGTCGTAGAGTCCGATCTCGTACGCGTGCACCGACTCGATCGCCGCCGACTGCGTCATCAGCACCAACGGCAGATAGTCGGCTGCGAAACCTGGCTCGATCCCCGACGCGTAGAGCGAAACCTGCCCCGTCTTCGCCGCCGCCGCCATCTGATCCCGCCATTCCGACGGCTCGTAGGCTGATGGATTGACAAGGCGCGTGGTACTCGTCGTGACGACGTTGATGCCGGCTTCGAGCAGCCGGACGTAGTCGGGGATTGCTATCGCGTCGCGTTCCGGTCCGCTCGCGGCGTACACCACGCAGTCCGGCCGCAGCGCGATCAGGGCCTCCGCGTCGTTGGTGGCGGCAAGCCCGATCGGTTCGCCGTTGGCGAGCTCGCCGGGGTCTTTCCCGACCTTCTCATCCGAATGGACCCACACCCCAACCAGTTCCAGATCCGGCCGACGTTGGATGGCACGGATCGCGATCGACCCGATGCCCCCCGTTGACCACACCACTACTCGCTTCGCGCCTGAGCTCATCGGTCCTCCTTGATTCATCAGTAGAACGGTCCGGGCTTGCCGGCCCGCTGCAGGTCTCCGTACGGGTCGTACACTTTGACCGCCGGATAACGGAATTCGTCGTAGATCGGTTTCGCCAACCCACCGACGCGAAGCGCGCTGAGCACCCCGAGCGGTGCGAGTACGACGATGAGCAACAGCGCCGTGGCGGTGACGATCTGGCGAGACACGGTGAGCCGCGGGCCGTTCGGCCGTACCGGCAACCGCTGCGCCAGTTTCGCGACGAGTTCGGGACGCCCGTCGCCGTCGGTGACGCACAACACCGCCACCATCGCGAAGATCAGGCTGTCGTACACCACCATCACCACCGGCAGATGCGTGTGCGCAACGTGCACAACGGGTCCCGCGCCCTGGGTGTAGAAAAACATCCCGGCTTTGAGCCACAAGAACTGCATGAGCGCGTTCAGCGGAAGCCCGACGGTGAACCCAAAGCCGAAGACAGCGATCAGCCGGTGCAGGGCGAACCACGAGCCCTCGCGCAGGTACGGCTCGATGAACCGCCGATAGGCCTGAACCAGCCCGATTCCAGTCAGCACGTAGTACGCCGCGTACCCACCGAGAAACGACAACGTCGGCTCGACCAGGGGAGCGATGTTGAAATACGGCCAGGACACCGGGAAGTGCGGAACGCGAGGGTCGAACATCGTGAACGTCGCCCAGTTCGCCAACGGGTCGACCGCTCCGGCGAAGAATGCCGCGATGCCGATGATCACGGTCCAATGCAACCGCCTCTGGCGCAACGACTTCCACACGGCATTGCCGAAGAAGCCGATGGTCAACAGCACGGCGAGGGCGCTCATGACGACCGGCCAGTTGCCGACACCGAGAAACGGCGGATAGGGCGCCGCACCCGGGTTCGGGTTCGTCGTACGCAGGTCGCCCTGCATTCCGCTCTGCATGTTCGCCACGGAGACGACCGCGAAGGCCGCGAACATGAATGCCGCGAGCGCCCAGCCGATCTTTGCTCGCCGCCCGGTTGGGGTCGAGGGTGCGGTCGGCGGCGCGGCTATGGTCACGGGACTACGGCAGTCCTTCTCGACGGGCACATATTCCTATGCGACCTAACTTTTGCTCCGGCAAAGCTAGCAGCGGCGTTGCCGTCCGTCAAGCACTGCCGGTCCGGCGGGTCCGATCGTATTGACCAAACATCTGTTCCGGCGTAGATTCCGCGGCGGGATGATCACGCTCCGGTTCGACATGCGCAGCCCCGAACACGGTGCGCCGACGGCCGAACTCTATGCCGCTGCCGTCGAGATGTGCGCGTGGGCAGAGACTCGCGGAGCGGCGGTGGCGGTGCTTTCGGAGCACCACGGCGCAGACGACGGCCATCTGCCCTCGCCGCTGATACTGGCCTCTGCGATTGCGGCGCGAACGGAACAGTTGGCCGTCCTGCTGGCCGCGGTGGTCCTTCCGTTCTGGGACCCCGTTCGCTTGGCCGAAGACATCAGCGTGCTCGACAACATCAGCCGCGGGCGGGTGTTCTACGCGTTCGGCATCGGCCATCGCGCCGAGGAGTACCAGCACTTCGGTGTCGACATGAATAAGCGGGGCCGGATTGCCGACGACAAGCTGGCCATGCTGTTGCGACTGGTGAGAGGTGAGACCGTCATTCGCGACGGCAGGGCAATCCACGTCACACCACGATGCGCCACGCCCGGCGGCCCGCTGATCCTGATCGCCGGCGGAAGCCGGGCAGCGGTCAAACGGGCCGCCCGGCACGGCTTGGGCTTTGTCTCCCAGGTGAATTCGTCAGAGCTGAAAGAACTGTACGAGGCGGAGTGCCGCGCCCACGGGCATGAGCCCGGAATGACGCAGTTTCCGGAGCCCGGCGCGCCGACAACGGTGTTCGTCGCCGACGACGTCGATGGCGCGTGGGCGGAGCTCGGCCCGTACCTGCTCCACGATGCGATGACCGCCGCGGCGTACCGGCACGGGGACGACTCGGTGGCCAGTATCTCGCGCGCGCGAAGTGTCGACGAACTGCGCACGACGCCGGGACCGTATCGCGTGTTCTCGATGGACGAAGCGACGGATCACGTCCGGGGCGGGCAGGGCTTGCCGCTCATGCCGCTGTGCGGTGGCCTTCCACCGGCCGTCGCGTGGCCCTACCTCGAGCGCGCGGCGAGGACGGTCGAACGCGCGCGTGAAACCATCAACCATCGATAAGGGAGAAACCGTGGCTTCGGATCCGGCTCGCGTCGCCGTCTGGGCGACCGGAGGCGTCGGCTCCATCGCGATCGATGCGATCCGGCGCCGGCCCGACCTCGAACTCGTTGGCGTGTGGGTGCATTCGCCGGAGAAGGTCGGACGCGACGCCGGCGAGCTCGCGGGCGATGCACCGATCGGCGTGACCGCAACCGACGACGCCGATGCCCTGATCGCACTGCGTCCGGACTGCGTCGTCTACACCGCCAGCGGTCCCGAACGCGATGCCGGCGCCGTGCCGGACTATCTGCGGTTGCTCGCGGCAGGCATCAACGTGGTATCGACGACGTCGACAAGCCTGGTGTATCCCCCCGCGTACTTCGCCACACAGTGGCGTGACGAACTCGAAGCGGCGGCGAAGTCCGGTGATGCCTCGTTCTACGTGTCCGGCATCTTTCCCGGCTTCGGGTCCGATCAGTTGGCGCTGCTGTTGTCCACGCAGTCGAAGTCCATCCGGACGGTGACGGCCACGGAGGTCGCACTCAACGACCACTACCCGGTGGCCAGCGTGATGATGGACGGCATGGGCTTCGGCCGCCCACTCGACTTCGAGCCGTTGCTGAAGACTCCGGGATTCATCGAAATGGCCTGGAGCGCACCGATTCACCTGATGGCCGCGGGGCTGGGGGTGCACGTCGAGGAAATACGCGGGTCGCTCGACCGTCGGCTGACGAACCGGGACATCGAGGTCGCGTTCGGCACGATCGAGGCCGGGACGTGCGGCGCCGTCTGCACCCGTGCCGCCGGCGTCGTCAACGGCCGCGAGGCGATCGTGATCGTGCACATCATCCGGATGGCCCGCGACGTGGCGCCCGACTGGCTCAACTCCGAGTACGACGCCACCTATCGCGTCGACATCGAAGGCGATCCCGCCATTCACTGCGCGATGACGTTGGGGGAGGCGGAAGGTCACGGTGCGGGCCACAGCGCGATGGCTGCTACCGCGATGCGGGTGGTCAACGCGATCCCGTACGTGGTGGACGCCCCAGCCGGACTGCTGAGTTCACTCGACCTGCCGATCACGCTGCCCAGGCACGCGTTGGAGTGAGCGTCGCTACGTGAGCGTGAGCCGGCCCATGAGCAGGTCGATGATCGGCTTGCCCGGCGCGAAAGAGCCGGTGGTGGAAGACATCACGTGGCCGCTGTCGACGAGTAGGTTCACGCCGTTGATGCCGCTTGCAGCGTCGCTGTTGAGGAACACCATGACGTTGCCCATCTGCTCCGGCTGATGGACCCCGGCACCGGTGGCGTCGCGATAATCCTGCGCGAAGGTCAGCCACAGGTCGGCATTCGCCCGCGCCAGGGGAGTGTCGGTGGGGCCCGGGCAGATTGCATTGATGCGCACACCCTTGGCCAGCAGCGGATAGGCCTGCGATGCGACGTAGGCGTTGATCGCCTGCTTGCTGAACCCGTAATGGATGATGCCCTCGGGTTCGTGGGCCGATACCCAGGCGTCCGCGGTCTCGTAGTCTGGCGTGGCCACGAACTCCTGCACACGGGGCAGGTCGTTCTCCCATCCGATGCCCGCTACCGACGAGATGAAACAGATCGCGGAGCCGCGGGGCAGATGACCGCCGGCGAGCATCCGCTGAACCAGATGGCGGTGGCCGGTGAAGTTGACCCGCATCACGTCGGGCCCGTCCGCCACGCCGGCGGCGGCGAATACGGCGTGCACCGGGCCGCCGACCAGGTCGACCGCGCGGTCGATCGAGGCCTTGTAACGCAGGTCCATCGCAACGGCCTGGTGAACCGGGTACTCAATGGGCGCAACGTCCATCACGACGACCTCGGCGCCGAGTTCGGCAGCGGAATTGGCTGCCGCAGCCCCCATGCCGGTGGCGCCGCCCACCACGAGCACCCGCTTGCCGTCGTACCGGAACTGCTCGATCGCAGACATCAGATTCCTCCTCGGACCGCCACCGCGGCGGCTGGATGAACTCTACTGTGGAACATATATTTGGTTCAAGCCTGCCGGCCCGGTGTCTGTTGACATGGCGCGGCGAGGGACCGTACCGTGTCCGGCACAAATATTAGGTTGACTAGAAGTAGGGCGTGGCCGTGACCAATGCCGGTGCAACCGACGTGTACTACGACCCGTTCGACTTCGCGATCGACGATGACCCGTATCCATCGTGGAAGCGGCTGCGAGACGAAGCGCCGTTGTACTTCAACGACAAGTACGGCTTCTACGCATTGAGCCGGTACGCGGACGTGGCCAGAGAACTGCCCAACTGGGAGACCTACCGTTCGGGTAAGGGCACGGTCCTGGACATTATCCTCGACGGCATCGAAGTGCCGCCAGGCGTGATCCTGTTCGAGGATCCTCCGCTGCACGATCTGCACCGGCGGCTGCTGTCGAGGGTTTTCACGCCGAGGCGAATGGAAGCGATCGAACCGCTTGTGCGCCAGTACTGTACGCGCGTGCTCGATCCGCTTGTCGGCTCGAAGGGCTTCGACTTCATCGTCGATCTCGGCGTCTGGGTGCCCATGCGCACCATCGGCTACCTGCTCGGCATCCCGGAGGCGGACCAGGCTGCCATCCGCCACAACACAGACGGTCTTCTGGCGCTCAAAGACGGCACGCTGAGCGAGGTTCCGGCCGACGCGTTCGAGCAGAGCTACCAGATGCTGGTCGACTACATCGACTGGCGCGCGAACCATCCGTCCGACGATCTGATGACGCAGTTGCTGAACGCGGAGATCGAGGAAGGTGACGGCACGCGCCGGCAGTTGACTCGCACGGAGGTGCTCACCTATACGAGCACGATCGCCGGCGCCGGTGCCGAGACCACGACGAGGCTGATCGGCTTCATCGGCCAGCTGCTCGCGGATCATCCCGACCAGCGCCGGCAACTCGTCGACGACCCGTCCTTGATTCCCGGGGCGATCGAGGAGGTGCTGCGTTACGAGGCCCCGTCTCCAGTTCAGGCCCGGTACGTCGCCCGCGACGCCGAACATTACGGCCGGACGGTCCCGGAAGGATCGGTGATGCTGCTCCTGAACGGGTCGGCCAACCGCGACGACCGCCGCTTCGCAGATCCGGACCGCTTCGACATCCACCGCCACGCCGCACATCTCAGTTTCGGGCAGGGCTTGCACTTCTGCCTCGGATCGGCGTTGGCCCGCATCGAGGCCCGAGTGGTGCTCGAAGAAATCGTCAAGCGCTGGTCCGACTGGGAGGTCGACTACGGCAATGCCGCCAAGGCGCACACGGCAAGCGTGCGGGGCTGGGCTCGGCTACCGGTGACCACCGGCTGAGCGCTCGGCAGCCCCGCGTATCACGGTGTCACGCGCGAGGATCAGCGCCGCCCGCGTCCCTTCGGCCCGTACGATGTTCTCCGGCATCCACAAGACGTCCATCACGCATCTCGACAGCATCTCCAGCGATGGCGCTTCGATGCGGATGTCCTTTGACCGGATGCCCTCCGAGAGCAGCGATTTGAGCTGCCGTAGCCGCATCGTGAAGGCGAGGCCAGGGTTGGGCGTGTCCGGCGGGGACTGGCGCATCCATGCGAGCTGGATCTTCCATTCGTCCGGGAACTGATCCAACGCATTGATGTTGATCCAGGTCAACGCGTCGATCTTCGCCACGGGTGTCGCGTCGGTGCGAAGTACGCTGGCGAATCCTCCACCGGCCTTCTTGCCGAACGACTCCATGATCGACGCCAGCAGTTCGTCTTTCGAGCCGATCAGCCGGTACACGGTGCCGGTACCTAGGCCGGCCGCCGACGCGATGTCTCTGATGGTGGTGACTTCGTAGCCTTTTCGGCCGAATTCAGTCCGGGCGACCGCGCGGATATGCGCGGACTTGCGGTCGGCGTCGGACTCGCCCTCCGCCCAGGTCTTGATCGCCTCTTCGGCGGCTGCGAAAGCCGTGGACTGGTTCAGCTCTTCGTCGCCGTGCGGCCGGCCGGCCAGGCCGTGCAACATGATTCGGCACAACACAGTCGCGGCCTGGTCTGCCGCCGCAGTATGCCGGATGACGTCGAGGCCGACGTGCATCATCGACTGGCAGATCCGGTCCGCCAGAGTCGGAAGGTCGATGTCGGATCTGATGTAGCCGCTCCACCTGCCGGCGCGCAGTGTCTGCAGCATCGCCTCCTGGATGGCGACCGGCGGGTGCCGGAGCAGATCGACGAGTTCCCGGTTGGCGGTCGGCGCGTCGTAGAACGACATCTGCAACGCGGCGCGGTGTTCCACCGCACACCGCGCGATGGCCGACCCCAGCTCGACGATCTGGTCCGATACGGGCCGTGAATCGGCCTCGTCGAGCCGGTCGTGGGCGATCTCGCCGACACGGTCCAGGTCGCAGTAGTACCGCCGGACCAGCTCGACCAGGATCGCCTCTTTTGACTCGAAGTGGTGGTACAGGCTGCCGGGCAGAATGCCGGCCGCGTCGGCGATCTCCTGCAGCGACGTCCGCAAGCCCGACGATGCGATCAAAGTGGCCGCGGTCTGCAGGATTTCGGTGCGACGCGTTCCGTCGTCGTAGGCGCCGACGCCATGATCGGCCGGCGCGGACCGGTTCTTCCGCACGTTCCGGGCTCGCGGCGTCACGTGAGAACGCCCGAGCCGGCCGGTGGGCGCCAACGCATCGGCATTGGGTAAGTCTAGGGGAGCAGGGTCCGAAGAGGCGGCAGACCGGGCCGGTTGCTCGAGCCCCATTAGCCCCTCCACTGCCTCGCTGTCAGGTTGTCACCTGGACCAACAGACTCATTGACCGGAGCATAACCGCAACCCTACTCTGGAACAGATATTTGGTCGTCGGCAGGCACGGGGCGCGGGCTGTCCGTCCGCCCGCTCGGACGGAGCGTTGGTGAGGGAGGCGTCAGGTGACGGAGCCGACGGTCACGGAGGACGTGCCGGAAAGCGTTCGAGAGGCCCAGGAACGGTTCGACGCCGGGATGGGCGCGGACGGCAACGCCTCGCCGTATCCGATGCTGCGCGACCTGCGTGCGAAAGGCGCAGTCCATCCGGGATGGCCCGAGATGGGAATCTTCGGCAACCCCGACGACGGCCAGCAGATTTTCTCTGCATACACCTTCGATACGGTGAAGGCCGTCTTCACCGACAACCAGACCTTCAGTACGCGCTGCTACGAAGCGATCGTCCGTCCGCTGCAGGGTCCCACGATCCTCGAGTTGGACGAACCCGAACACCAGGTGTACCGCAAGCTGCACGAGTATGCCTTCGCGCGTCCGTCGATGCGCCGCTGGGAAAGCGAACTGGTGATCCCGCTGGTCGAGCGAACTATCGCCAGGTTGCAGGACAGAAAGCGTGCCGACCTGGTCGCCGAGGTGTTCATGCCGATCCCGGTTCGGGTCATCGCCGCGCTTCTCGGCCTGCCCGCGGCCGATGTTCCGGAGTTCCACCGGCTGGGCATCGACCTACTCGGGTTCCGGGCTGACATGGACCGTGCGCTTGGCGCATCGGCGCAGTTGCGTGACTACTTCGTCGGCATCCTCGCAGACCGCAGGCGCGAACCCCGCGACGACATGGTCAGTGTGCTGGCCGACGCGGAGGTCGACGGTGTTCGCCTGTCCGACGAACAGATATTCGGCTTCCTGCGCAACCTGTTGCCCGCGGGCGCCGAAACCACTTCACGATCCACCGCCAACCTGGCATTCGGCCTGCTGACCCACCCCGACCAACGCGAGGCGGTCAGGGCAGATCGCGGCCTGCTGTCACAGGCCATCGAGGAAGGCATCCGCTGGGAAACTCCTCTGCTGAACTTCCTGCGCGAAACCACCGGTGACACCGAGTTGGGGGGCGTTCGGATACCCGCCGGCTCCACGATGGCGGTCAACCTCGGCAGCGCCAACCATGACGAAACCCGCTGGGACCGCCCGGAACAGTTCGACATCTTCCGGGAACGCAAGCCGCACATCGGATTCGGTCATGGCGCACACGTCTGCATCGGCATGCACCTGGCGCGGCTGGAGAGCACGGTGATCTTCAATACGCTCTTCGACCTGCTACCCGGGCTGCGGCTCGATCCGGACGCGCCGGAACCCTATGTCGCCGGCATGTACTTCCGGTCTCCGCCTCGACTTGACGTGATCTGGGACTGACGCTCAGGTGGTGACCCCGAGCCGTTCGCAGACGCCGAACACTTCGTCGAAGATCGACCCCGGAACGGTGAAAGGCTCGGTGGCCGACACCTCGGATAAATGAGCGGCGATGTCGTCGGCAGTGGGATCGCTATCCGATGCGGCGAGCCAGCCCGCGCCGAGGCCGACGAAGACCCGTGCGAACCGCCCGCCGCACGCAGAGTAGTTCTGATGGCTGAAGTTGCATGCCCGGCTGGCCAGGTACACCACGATGGGCACGACGAGCTCGGGCCGGATCGCTTTGAGAAAGCCGGTCTCTTCGAGTTGTCTCGGATCGCCGACGGTTTCGGTCACCATCCGCGAAAACCCGAACGGCAGAACGGTGTTCGCCAGGATTCCATGCGCGGCACCCTCGATCGCGATCACATTCGCCAACCCGACGAGGCCGGCTTTCGCCGCCGCGTAGTGTGCCTCCAGCGGTTGTCCGAACATCCCGCCCGAGGACGAGATGAACACGAACCGGCCGTATCCCTCAGACTTCATCACCCGATACGCGGGCTGACTGAGATAGAACGCACCGTCGAGGTGGACGGACAGCATTCGACGCCAGTCGTCTACCGAAAGTTCTTCGAACGCAACACTATTGAAAATTCCCGCGTTGCTCACCACGGTGTCCAGCCGACCGAACCGCTGGACCGCCGTGCGCACGATCGCCTCGCCGCCCTCTGGCTTGTCGACGGATTCGTGCGACGCGACGGCCACTCCGCCGGCGCGCTCGATCTCTGCCACCACGGCGTCGGCGATGCTGTCATCGGCGCCGCTGCCATGCATCGATCCGCCCAGGTCGTTGACCACGACCGACGCACCGCGCCGCGCGAGTTCGAGCGCATAGCGCCGGCCGAGTCCCCGGCCGGCGCCGGTGACGACGACGACCTGGCCGGCGAAGTCGATCATGCGCGCTCCCTTGATTGACTGAACCAAGCCCGCACTCTACGGTGGAACAGATATTTGGTCAACGCGATAAGTGCTGGATTGATGACGGACCTATACCTATCGGCAGCTGACGACGAGGTGGCCGGCCTTCACCGGCTGGACCTGCTGGCTTCGGCGCTGTCCGGTCGCGACCTGCACGTAGCCGCACTCGAACCCGGCGAGCCCGCGTTCACTGACGGCAGCACGGTGTTCATCGATCCCGGCCTCGACCGCCGCGCCCGGTTGCAGTCGCTTGCCGTCCAGGCATCGCTGCTGGCTGCAGGGAGCCTTCATCCCGAAGTGATGCGCAAACTCGTGCGGCGCCCCAAGACTGCCAAGCGGTATCTCGCGGTCGAAGCACACCGGGCACTCGCGGTCAACGAAGACCTCCTTCCCTCCCCACTGCGGCCGCCCGTCGACACCGCCTGTGCCCGTAGCGATTCGGCGGCCGCGTCGTTGACCATGGCGTTGAGTCGTCAGCCGATCGCCGACCCGCCACGCGCGTTCGGGGTCATCCGGGCGCGAAAGGTGTTGGCGGCACAAAAACGGGCGACAAGCGCGTCGTCCGCCGAGGGCGAGCACGCGCCACGCCGGCATCAAGATGTCGCACTGCCCGAACTCGACGAGGGCGAGGACGAGAGCGCCGGTTCGGACTTCTTCAGCAGCCCCGTCGGCGGCGGGGGCGGCCTCGGTCGGCTACTGCGCAAGATGCTCGGAGTCGTCCGTCACCTCGGCGAGGGCGGAGTACCCGGCGCCGATGCGCCCACGCACCGCATTCGCAGCGGCGTGGCAGGCGGCGGCAACGCGGTGGTGTCCCGTGCGCAGGCTGCCGAACCGCAGGAAGAGGCCCCCGGCGATCCCGATGCCGTCACGTATCCCGAATGGGACGTTGCGCGCCGCCGTTACCGGCCGCACTGGTGCACGGTGCGCGAGGTGGCGGTGCAACCCAAAGGGGATGCACCACTCGACTTGTCGGACAGTATCGGTCTGCGCCGCCCGCTCGCGCGTCTGGGCGTGGGCCTCGACCGGTGTCACCGCCAGGCTCAGGGTGACGACATCGACATCGACGCGGCGGTGGAGGCGCGCGTTCAGGTGATGGCGGGGTCTGCGCCGGACGAGGCAGTGTATCTGGACAGCCTTCGATGCCGCCGCGACCTTTCCGTGCTGTTGCTGCTCGACATCTCGGGCTCCGCGGCCGAACCGGGCGCGCCGGGCCAGACGGTGCATCAACAGCAGCGGGCAGCAGCAGCGGCGCTGACCGTAGCGTTGCACGATCTGGGTGACCGCGTCTCGCTGTACGCATTCCACTCACAGGGCCGGTCGGCCGTGCAACTCATGCCGGTGAAGCACTTCGACCACGACGTGGACGCGCTGGTCATGCGCCGCCTTCACGCGCTTGTTCCCGGCGCCTATTCGAGGCTCGGCGCGGCGATCCGGCACGGCGCATCCGTCTTGGAGCGACGGGGCGGCACCCCGCGACGGTTGCTGGTGGTGCTCTCCGACGGACTGGCCTACGACCACGGCTACGAGCGGGTGTACGGGGCGGCCGACGCGCGGCAGGCGCTGGCCGAGGCCCGCAACCGGGGGACGGGCTGCATCTGCCTGACCATTGGCGCCCACACCGACGTCGACGACCTGCGCCGAGTGTTCGGCAGCGCCGCGCATGCGACCGTTCCCCGGCTCGAGCAACTCGGCCGGGTGATCGGCCCGCTGTTTTATGCCGCACTCCGGTCCGCCGACGTCCGCCGGCGAGTTCGCGACTGACAGAGGAGGAAATCGTGCCCGGGGATTCCGATGAGCGCTCGCGCGAAGCGCATTCTGTAGTCCGCCCTTATTACGTGCCCGTCGGCAACGAAGAGCACGTGTTCAAAGCCGCCGTCCGACAGGGTCTCTCGATTGTGCTCAAGGGACCGACGGGGTGCGGCAAGACGCGGTTCGTCGAGGCGATGGCCTACGACCTCGGGCGGCCCCTGATCACGGTGGCCTGCCACGACGACCTGACGACAGCCGACCTCGTAGGACGGTTCCTGCTGCGCGGGGGGGAGACCGAGTGGGTGGACGGCCCGTTGACACGCGCTGTCCGGGACGGCGCGATCTGCTACCTGGACGAGGTGGTCGAGGCTCGTCAAGACACCACGGTCGTGCTCCACCCGCTGGCCGACCACCGTCGCCAGCTTCCTGTCGAGCGGCTCGGGATCACTGTCGATGCGGCGCCGGGCTTCTGCCTCGTCGTGTCGTACAACCCCGGCTACCAGAGCGTCCTGAAAGACCTCAAGGACTCGACGCGCCAACGCATGGTGGCGGTCGAATTCGGCTTTCCGGCACCCGACGTCGAAGAGAAGATCATCGCGCACGAGGCGGGCATCGGTCACGAGGTGTCGGTCCAGCTGGTGCGTCTGGGCCAGGCGATCCGGCGGCTGGAGACCGCCGGGCTGCGGGAAGTCGCGTCGACCAGGGTTCTGATCGCTGCCGGCCGGCTCGTCGCCGAAGGACTGACTCCGCGCGACGCCGCCCGGGCCGCCGTCGCCGGACCGCTGACCGACGATCCGACAGTCACCCGCGGATTGGTCGAGATGATCGACGTGTACCTCGCCGACCCGCCCTGTGAGTGACGGTGAAGATGACCGCGGCGAGGGTCTGA
>JBAPQQ010000534.1:0-4700 GCA_049280695.1 Mycobacterium sp. | reverse complement strand
CGTGCAGTTCGGCGAGCGCATGGACTTGCTCCAGGTAGTGCTCTAGCGACCGATGGACGAATCGGGCGGACAACACGGTGGTGCCGGCCGCGGCGACGGCCTGCAGTGTCACCGCAGTCGACTCCGGCTCGCCCACCGGGTCGAGCGGACGGTCGGCCGGTAGCACGACCTCGAACCCCGGCGGCAGCTCGCGGGCTTTCAGCCAATCCGCAGCGGTGGCGAGCGAAACGTTGAACGGGCACCAACCGTCGGCCAGCGTGAGCGCGCGCCGCAGAGAGCGCCGGGTGCGCCCGCCGATCCAGATCGGCACATGCGGCTGCATGGCGCACGGGTCCACGATGAGCCCGCCGAACGAGTAGTACTCGCCGTCGTATGCCGGCTCGTTGCTCGGCAGAGCCGCCCTCAGCGCCTTCAGCGCGTCGTCGGCCCGGGCTCCTCGATCGTCGAACGGTGCACCGACAAGGTCGAACTCCTCCTTCAGCGTGCCCACACCCACTCCGAGAATCAGCCGGCCGCCGCTAACGTGATCCAATGTGCCGTAACGCTTTACGATCTCAAGCGGATGGTGATAGCCGAGCACCAAAGTCATGGTGGCGAGCCGGATCTGCCGGGTGCGGGCCGCCACATAGCCGAGCGTGGCGAGCGGGTCCCAATACCTGCTGCCGCGTCGCCCGGCCTCGGTGGCCGGGATGCCGATGTGCTCACTGCACGTGAGGTGGTGGTAGCCGAGCCGGTCGGCCGTCTCGGCGACGCGGCCGATGTCCTCCACCGATGCGGTTCTCTCCCAGGTCAATTCAGCGCCGGCGACGTTGGTGACGACGGGCGTCGCGATGGCGAGTCTCAACGGAGCGGCTCTTCGCCCGCCAGGATCGTGCGATGCATCAGACGGCCGCTGTCGGCGGGGTACGGCAGCGCGCGGTGCATGGTGCCGGTATTGCTCCAGATGAGCAGGTCGCCAACCTGCCACTCGTGGCGATACACGTACTGCGGCTGAGTGGCCCAGTCGCGCAGGCGCGCGAGCAGCGCGCGGCTCTCCTCGACTCCAAGCCCGATCACGTAGTCCGCCGTCGCCCCGACGAGCAACGACTTGCGGCCCGACTTGTGCGTCCACACCAACGGGCAGGATTTCGTGGGCGACTTCTGCCAGAACTTGATTTCCTCGTAGCTCATTTCCGGGTCCACGTAGTACTGCGACCGCTCGGCACTGTGAACCACACGGAGGTCGGCGATGGCCTCCTTGTCGGCCGGCGGCAAGTCCTCGTATGCCACGTAGGTGTTGCAAAACTCGGTCTGGCCACCGGTTTCGGACAGCTTGACGGCCCGCAGCAGCGCAGCGAGGTTCGGGTAGGGCTGGAGGGAGCCGTCGAAATGCCAGAACAGCGAGCCCTTCAAGTACTGGGCTCGCTGGTTCACACTCGAATCGAGCGAGATCTTGTAGATGCCGCCCTCCCCCTCGTTCGCCACGATGGTGCCGAGCGTGTTGGCGATCGCGACTTGTTGGTCGTCGCTGATCTGCAGGCCGCGGAAGAAGATCACACCCCGCCGCTCGAGCGCCGCGCGGATGTTCTCTGCTTCGCGGCCGGACAGCAGCGTGTCGACATCGGTCTTGATCTCGCTGCCGATCACCGGTGTGCAGTCGATGACTTCGAGTTGGGTGGCGGAAAGTCCCATGGCGTCAGCTCACTCGGGTGAGGATCGTCTTCGCCGAATGCTTCACGCGCGGCTGGTTCCACAGCTCTACCGCCAGCGAAACGGTGATCAGCGAGTACAGCAGGTTTCGCAAGTTGGCGGCGTCATCGGGCAGTGGCTCGGAGTAGTCGAACCGGTCGAGGTATGCCACTGCGGCCTCGGCGTGCGGGAACACCTGGTCGTAGAACGCGCGGATCTGCTCCATCGAGCTGTTCACCCGCTTCACATAGCGCTCGTGCCCGTCCTCGATCGCCCATTCTCCTACCAAATGCTCGAGCTGCGAAAACTGTTGCGGCAATGAGGTGTTCATTGGAGCGCCTTGCTCTTCTCGCCGGCCTCGACGTAGTCCGCCACCACCTTGTGCAGATGACGCAACAGGATCTCCTCGTCGTTCATCGGAAACGTGGTGAGGGCACCGCTGTTCAGCATTGCCTGCACGCCTTCGCACGGGCTCGCGTCTTCGAGGATGATGTCGTTGAGGAACGTCACGGTCAGCTCTTGCCCCAACCGCTCTTTGTGTGTGGTCGGGGGCTGGTAGAACATCTCAGTTTCGAAGATGTGTGAGTGGGGTCCGGTGGGCCAGTGCACATGCGTGGTGAACCCGGACGCACCGAAGATCAGCACGAAGTTCGGAAAGAACTGAAACGAGTCGAAACCGTACTTCTCCGAGCGCGTCGGGTTGAGTCCGGTCGGCATCGGACCGCGGTCGCTGCGCTTGCTCCAGGGGCCGGCCGCGCTTGCCTCCATCACGCATTCGATGGGCTTGGAATACGGGGTTCTTCGCGACGGCTCGCCTGCGAAGGAGAACATCCGGTGCGGACCTTTGAGCCGGTACGCCAACGCGTCGGTGAACGGGTTCGGTTTGTCCAGTGCCTCTTTGGCCTCCGCGGTGAGGTTCCCGAACGAAGAGGCGTGAAGGTACGGGCCGTGATAGCTCTCGGCGAAACTGTCGACGAAGATCTTCCAGTTGCAAGCCAGCTCGGCCTTGAACCGGTACACCTGATGCGGCCCGGCGAAGGGGTAGCCCTCGATGCCGTGTGCAAGCTCGCCGAGAAATTCGCGCAGGGGCTCGGTGTTGTTCGGGTCGAGGTTGACGAAGATGAAGCCCTCCCACACGTCGCACTGGATGGCGGGCACGCGGCAGCTGTCGGGGTCGAAGTCGAGCAGCAGGTCCGTGCGGGTGGGGGCGAGCAGCGAGCCGTCGAGGTTGTAGCGCCAGCCGTGGAAGCGGCAGTACAGCACCGGCGCGCGGCCCTGCACTTCCTCGAACGGGTCGTCCTGCCACAGCAGCTTGTTGCCGCGGTGCGGGCAGATGTTGTGGAAGGCGCGGATGACGTCGTCCTTGCCCCGCACGATGATGATCGAGGTGTTCAGGAACTTCAGTTCGCGGGTGAAGTAGCTGCCTGAGCGCGGTACCCGCTCGACGCGGCCCACGTAGAGCCACGTCTTGGTGAAGATGTGCTCGCGTTCCTTCTGGTAGAACTCTGGCGAGACGCAGTCTTGCAGCGACACCGGGCCGCGACCGAGTTCGGGATAGGCATCCGTCCAGTGGCCGCTCGCGGGCTTGGTGACCAGCGTGTCTTGACTCATAAAGGCCCTCCTCGGCAGAACGTAGCACTTGACCGAACGCCCGAAATAGGTCTTGAATTGCAACACCCTGTTGCATTTCTGGAACACCTGCCATGGAACAGAACCTGCCGTTCGACCTCGATGCCCTGCTGATCTTCGGCAAGGTCGTCGAATGCCGCAGCCTGTCGAAGGCGGCCGCGCTGCTGGGCATGCCGAAGTCCACGGTCAGCCGCAAGCTGAGCAAGCTGGAAGCCTCTGCGCCTCACCGGATTTCGTCGGGCAGCTGGACGAACCGATCACCGGTCCGGCGCAGTTGAGCACGCTGCCGTTCATCGACTTCGGTTTGACGGGCGGACCGCGCACGCTCAGCCTTGCCAAGCACAAGCGCCGATACGAGCTGTCGCCGGCGGTGCGGGCGCGCGCCAACAACTTTCAGGTGTGCAAGCAATACATCCTCGAAGGACTCGGCGTCGGCGCCATGCCCAACCAGATCATCTGCACCGAAGAGTTGCGCGATGGGAGCATCGTGCCCGTCTTGCCGGACTGGACGCTGGGGGGCCTCGAGGTGTACATGATTCACCCGTTCCAGCTGTCCTTCTCGACGTTGATCAGTGCGTTCTACGACACGGCGCGCGAGATCATCGTCGAGAACTCGGCGCGGACCTGACACCCGGCCCGGCGGGTGAGGGGCAGCGCACCAGCATTAGCATGCTAATGTATGAGCATGCCTTTGGAGCATCGCCTGCAAATCCTTCTGGATGACGAGCGCCACCGCAGGATCACGTCGCTGGCACGCGAGCGCGGTGTCTCGGTCGCAACTGTCGTGCGGGAGGCTATCGATCGCGGGCTCTCAAACCCCGGTGACAGCAGAAAGTCAGCGGGTAGGCGCCTTCTGGATGCACCCGACATGGCCGTTCCCCGAGAGGAGGAACTGAAGGAGGAACTCGAATCGCTGCGGGCGCGACGCGCATGATCGTCCTCGACACGACGGTGCTCGTTTATGCGAAGGGCGCCGACCATCCCTTGCGCGACCCTTGCCGCGACCTGGTCGCCGCGATCGCCGATGAGCGCATCAATGCCACCACCACCGCCGAGGTGATTCAGGAATTCGTCCACGTCCGCGCGCGCCGGCGCGAACGAAGCGACGCCGCCGCGCTGGGCCGCGACTACGCCGAACTGCTTTCACCATTGCTCACGATCACTCGCGACGACCTCTATCGCGGCCTGATGCTGTTCGAGACATCGCGCGGGCTCGGCGCCTTCGATGCCGTGCTCGCGACGGCTGCGGCGACGGCCGGCGCGAGCGCCCTGGTCTCGGCCGACACGGCGTTCGCAAGGTTGCCGGGCATCTCGCACGTCATCCCGGACGCTGCCGGGGTCGTCCGAGTGCTCGGTGCCGACTGAGCGCTTCGTGCCCGCTTCCGCTTCGGGGCGCTGCGGTC
>JBAPQQ010000533.1:0-11553 GCA_049280695.1 Mycobacterium sp. | reverse complement strand
AAGGTCTCGGCCAGCGCGGTCGAGTTGCGGACGTCGGCGAAGAGCACCCCGATCGGCAGCGTCACGCCGCCGGTGGGCGACTTCTCGAAACAGGCCTGACACCAGCGCGGGTTCTTTCGGGACGGGCTCTTGCCCACGCGTCGCATCAGCCAGCCGCCGAATCCCGCGAACGGATTGCCGCAGGCCTCACATCGTGGGGCGGACGGCAGCCGCGAGATGACTTGAATTCCACGCCGCACCGTGGCATGCCCGAAGTAGTCGAAGAAGCGTGCCCATTCCTCCGCGTCGGCCTGCGCACCCTCGGGGCGAGGTGGCGTGCGACCGTGCGGCATTGGTCGATTCTCCCACCATCGACACGCTGATACCTGTTACTTGTACGCTATCGCCGCGCTCGAGGCGGCGTCGAGCGCGATCACGTCGAACGACCGGAATCCGGCCGCGCTGCACCATTCCCGGAAGTCGGCGCCGGAGTAGTCGAAGGCGTCGCCGAACTCGATCAGCATGTTCAGCGACATCATCAGCCCGAACGTGTTCTCGCGCCGCGCATCGTCGATCAGCGACTCGATCACGACGAGCGCGCCGTCTTCGGGCAGAGCCTCGTAGGCCTTCGCGATCAACTCCTTCTTTCGGTCGAGGTTCCAGTCGTGCAGGATCATGCCCATCGTGATGACGTCGGCGGACGGCAGCGGGCCGGACAAGAAGTCGCCCGCGACCGCACGCACCCGGTCCCCGAATGCGTCGGCCGCCAGCTTGCGCCGCGCGATCTCGGTCACGGCGGGCAGGTCGAAGCTGACGCACTGCAGGTGCGGGTGGGCGGCGGCGACGGTCCGCACCAGCAGCCCGTCGGCGCCACCGACATCGCAGAGGCGCCGATAGCGCTCGAATGGAAAGCGATTGGCGAACAGTTGGAAGTTGCGCCGCGACGACGAGTCCATCGCGGCCATGAAGACTTCGAGCCGCTGGGGATCGGCATACAGCGTCTCGAAGAACGGGCGGCCCGAGTGTTTGACCTCGCTCTGCGCCTTGCCGGTCTTCAGCGCTTCGGTCAGGTCCGCCCAGAACCGGAAGTTGCGGTCTTCCCAGATCTTCAGCAGGCCGCCCTGGTAGGCCGGACTGGCCTCGTCCAGAAAATGTGCTGTCTCCGGGGTGTTGTGGTAGCGGGCATCGGCTCCGTCGCCGTCGCGGGCCAGCAGGTCGAGCGATACCAAGGCGTCGAGGAAGTCCCTCGCCGGGCGTTTCACCAGGCCGAGCCGCTCGGCGATGGCCTCCGCCGTCATCGCGCTATCGCCAAGTTCCGTGTAGAGCCCGAGCCCGACCGCTGACAGCAAGACCTTCGAAGCCGAGTAACCAGACCCGATCGCCATGATCCGGTGGGGCTCGAGTTGGTCCATTGCTCAACCTCTCTCTCGGGAAACTAGCCTGGTCCGAATGGTGGCATCATGGCCGACCGCGGGATACAGCCAGTGACCACCGAAACCCGCACCGGCCTGAACAAGACGCTCGGACTGCGGTCGGCGGTGTTGTTCGGCCTGGCCTACATGACCCCGATCATCGTGCTGGGCATCTTCGGGGTGATCGCCGAGCGGTCGAAGGGCGGCAGTGCCGGGTCATACCTGCTTGCAACCGTCGCGATGCTGTTCACCGCGCAGAGCTACGGCCTGATGGCACGCCACTTCCCGGTCGCCGGGTCGGCCTACACCTACGTGCGTAAGGCGCTGGACTCCCGGCTGGGGTTCCTCGTCGGCTGGGCGATCCTGCTGGACTATCTGTTCCTCCCACTGGTGATCTGGCTGATCGGCGGCTCCTACTTGCAAAGCCAGTTTCCCGCCGTGCCGTTCTGGGTCTGGATCCTGGGTTTCGCCGTCATCACCACCACGCTCAACGTCGTCGGCCTGCAAGTCGCCGACCGCGCCAACCTCGTCTTGATGACATTTCAACTCCTGATCGTCGCCTTGTTCGTGGCGCTGACAGTCGCCCACCTCGTAGGCGAATCGCAGCCGCTGCTCTCGATCGAGCCCTTCACCGGGCACGGCGGGTTCCCGACGATCGCCGGCGGCGCGGCCGTGGCTGCATACTCATTCCTGGGCTTCGACGCCGTCAGCACGTTGACCGAGGAAACCCACGACGCCGAGCGCACCGTCCCACGGGCCATCGTGCTGATCGCACTCATCGGCGGCGCCATCTTCATCGTGGTTGCCTACGCCGTCAGCTTGGTTGCTCCCGGCAGTTCCTTCTCCGACGCCGATTCGCTAGCCGAGCAACTCGCCAAGACCATCGGCGGCAACCTGTTCGGTGCGATCTTCCTTGCCGCTCTGATCATCGGTCAGTTCACGTCCGGGCTGGCAGCCCAGGCGGCGGTCTCGCGTCTGCTCTACGCGATGGGGCGCGACGGCGTCCTGCCCCGGCGCGCGTTCGGCATCGTGTCCGAGAAGTTCCGCACCCCGGTGTTCAACATCGCGCTGACCGGGGTGATCGGACTGGCCGCGATGCTGCTCACCATTGCGACGTCGACGTCATTCATCAACTTCGGCGCGTTCACGGCCTTCACCCTGGTCAATGTGTCGGTGGTGGTGTACTTCCTGCGCCACCGCAGTAGTGGGCTGCCGCGATGGCGCTATGTGATGTTGCCGCTGATCGGCGCCGCCGTCGATGTCTACCTCCTTGGCCACCTGGATCCGGATGCGCTGATCGTCGGGTTGTCCTGGGCCGGCATCGGCTTCGTGTACCTGCTGTGGCTCACCCGTGGTTTCACCCGTGAGCCGCCGGACCTGGCGGGTATGGCCGAGAGGGCGTGATCAAGCGTCGGGACGTGCCGGTCATGATCAACCCCTTGCCTGAGCGAGCAGATCTACGCGGTGCGGGTCGAATATCGGCGTGCCCGGTGCGGCGATGTGCGCGTTTCTGCTGATGTTTTGCCCGGTGGTGGGCGCTCATGCTGGATACCATGAGCCAACATGCGGAGATGCCACCGCTGAACTGGAGCGACCTGGGTGTGAGCGAGCTCCCGACCGGAACCGTGACGCTGCTGTTAGCCGACGTCGAGGGTTCCACGCGGCTGTGGGAGACCCAGCCCGACCAGATGAGCACCGCCATCGCCCGCCTTAACCGCGTGGTGAGCGACGCGATCGCCGCCCACGACGGGGTGCGGCCCTTGGAGCAGGGTGAGGGCGATTCGTTTGTGGCCGCGTTCGCCCGCGCCAGCGACGCCGTCGCCTGCGCTTTAGCGTTGCAGTGCGCCCCGCTGACCCCGATCCGGTTGCGCATCGGAGTTCACACCGGTGAGGCGCAGCTGCGCGATGACGCCAACTACGCCGGTCCGACCATCAACCGCACCGCCCGGCTACGCGACCTGGGCCATGGCGGGCAGACCCTGCTGTCGAATGCCACCGAGTCGATCGTGGTGGATCACCTTCCCGGCGGGGCGTGGCTGGCCGATCTGGGCACCCACGCCCTTCGTGATCTACCCCGCCCGGAAAAGGTAGTGCAGCTGTGCCACCCCGATGTGCGCAATGACTTTCCGCCGCTGCGCGCAAGCGGTGCCGGCGGGTCGGCGCATCTTCCGGCCCGGCTGACCAGCTTCGTGGGCCGGCGTACTGAGATGGCGGAATTGGGGCAGATGATCGCCGAGAACCGGCTGGTCAGTATTACCGGGGCCGGGGGTGCCGGTAAGACCCGGCTCGCCGTGGAGGTCGCGGCAAAGTCGGCAGCCGAGTTTCCTGACGGTGTGTGGTACGTCGACCTGGCACCCATCACCAACCCGCTCGTCATACCGGTCACTGTCGCACGCACCTTCGGTCTGCCCGATCAGCCGGGTCGTTCGACCACGGAAACGGTGCTGCGGTTCATCGGCGAGAAAACGATGCTGGTGCTGTTCGACAATTGTGAGCACTTGCTCGACGCGTCCGGGCGGCTGATCGTCGACCTCCTTGATGCCTGCCCCCGGTTGACCGTTTTGGCTACCAGCCGGGAACCGATCGGCGTCGCTGGTGAATGGACCTGGCGGGTACCGTCGTTGTCTCTTGCCGACGAGGCCATCGAGCTGTTCACCGACCGCGCCCGCCACGGGCGCCCCGAGTTTCGGGTCGGCGAGGACGACACGGCGCTGGTGGGCGAGATCTGTCGACGCCTGGATGGCATGCCGCTGGCCATCGAGCTGGCCGCGGCGCGGGTGCGGGCCCTGTCGCTGGCCCAGATCGTTGACAGCCTGCATGACCGGTTCCGGCTGCTGACCGGCGGTGCGCGTACCGCGGTGCGCCGCCAGCAGACGTTGCGGGCCTCGGTGGACTGGTCGCATGCGCTGTTGACCGAGCCTGAGCGGGTTTTGTTTCGGCGGCTGGCGGTGTTTGCCGGAGGGTGTGATCTCGATGCCGCCCAAGCTGTCGGCGCGGCCACCGCGGCCGAGCGCTACCAGCTGCTTGATCAACTGAGCCTGTTGGTCGACAAATCGCTGGTGGTCGCCGAAGAGAACAGCGGCGCCACGATGCGATACCAGTTGCTGGAGACCGTGCGCCAGTACGCCCTGGACCAACTCGGCGAATCCGGCGAAGCCGACGAGGTGCGCACGCGGCACCGCGATTACTACACGAAGGCAGCCGCCAGACTGGAGCCCGACGTGCAGTTCGGCGACGAGCAGATGCTGGCGTGGGCCGACGCCGAGATCGACAATCTGCGGGCCGCGTTCGCATGGAGTCGCGAGAACAGCGACGACGAAACCGCGCTGCGACTGGTGTCGTCGTTGCAGCCGTACTGGTGGGCGCGCAGCCGCTTCCGTGAAGGACTGGCCGGGTTCGGCGCCGCGCTCACCGACCAGCGGCCCGCGGAAATGGCGCCGGAGGTGTGGGTGCGAGCGGTCGCCGACCACAGCGCACTCGCCGGCTTTGCTGCCATGCCCGCGAGCCTGGACCGGGCACAACAAGCGCTGGACAGCGCCCGAGAACTCGACAACCCGGCATTGCTCGTCCGGGCCCTGGTCGGGTGCGGGATGCTCACCATCTACACCTCCGAGGTGGCCCAGGGCTACTTCGCCGAAGCGATGGATCTGGTCCGCGCGGCCGGTGATCGCTGGAGTCTGTGCCGACTCCTCGGCTATCAGGCGA
Organism: Mycobacterium sp.; assembly: GCA_049280695.1. Taxonomy (GTDB): domain Bacteria; phylum Actinomycetota; class Actinomycetes; order Mycobacteriales; family Mycobacteriaceae; genus Mycobacterium. The sequence continues at coordinate 6,457 of JBAPQQ010000533.1, read as the reverse complement.
CGGCTCTGCTATACGCCGGTGAACCGTCAGGGGCGCGCGTGGCTGCCGAAGAGGGACGAGGCATCGCGGACGCGCTCGGCGACCGGTTCTTTTCAAGGAACTGCCGGGTGTGGCTGGGCGGAGCGTTGCTGATGCAGGGAGAATTGGTCGATGCCGGCCTCGTCCTGCGTTCCGTGGCCGAGGAAGCGGAATCGGCGCGAGACCTGTATGTGGTGGTCCTTGGCGACTCAATTCTGGGGTTTGTGCTGGCCTACCAAGGGCAAGGCACGGCAGCCCGCGCCGCAGCCGAATCCGCGCTCAATGCGTCAGAGGCGATGGGCGGGTTCTACGGAGACTTGGTGTATGCCGTCTGCGCTCTCGCCGCGCTGGCCGGTGGCGACGCTGCGACGGCCGGGCAGGCTTCCGAGGCGTCCCTGCGGAAAACCCTTCCCCCACGAGATGTTTTCACCAGAAGCCTCAACCTCAACTCATTGGCCGAGGCGGCACTGGCCAGCGGTGACTTCGCCGCCGCCCGCCGGTGGGCCGACGACACCGTCGCGGCGGTACCGGGCTGGTTTCAGATGCTCGCGCTGACCGCGCGCGCGTCCGTCGCACTCGCCCAGGGCGAGCCCGACCAGGCTGAGCGCGACGCCCACGACGCCCTGACCATCGCCGCACGCACCGAGGGCTACCTGCAGGTTCCCGACACCCTGGAGTGCCTCGCCCGCCTGGCCGCCGACGCGGACAACCCGCCCTACGCGGCGCGACTACTCGGCGCCGCGCACGCCATCCGCCAACGCAGCGGCGAAGTCCGCTTCCCGATGTATCAAGCCGGCCACGACGCCACGGTGACCGCGGTTCGAAACGCCCTGGGGCAAGACGATTTTGACGCTGCGTGGGCCCAGGGTGCTGCCCTGTCCACCCAAGAAGCCATCGCCTACGTCCAACGCGGCCGAGGCCAACGTAAACGCCCCACCACCGGCTGGGAATCACTGACCCCCACCGAACACGACGTCGTCAACCTGGCCAGAGAAGGGCTGGCCAACAAAGACATCGCTGCACGACTGTTCATCTCGCCGCGCACCGTGCAAACCCACCTCACCCACGTCTACACCAAACTCGGGCTGACCTCCCGCGTACAACTCGTCCACGAAGCAGCCCGCCACACCTGACCGCCACGGTGTCGCTGCCTCTGCCGGTGAAACCGGCGTGCGGGTTTGGGTCAGGCGATTTGAATTCGTTCGTCACCGACCTCGGACGCGAGCCGTCGATGGCCCGCGCGTGCTGGGACGACTTCAGGGACTTCCCGATCCTGGCGCTGATGGACTGCGTCAGGAGCCAACGGTCTGCGGCGTATCGTTCGCCTCGGACTCAGAGCAAGCCTCAGAGGAAGAGGAGGCCGTCGTGGCGATATTCATGGTCGAGCGGAACTTCGCCGACGAACTCGAAGCCAGCTCAGATGCAGCCGACGGCATCAACCGGATCAACGCAGAGGAAGGCGTTCGCTGGCTCTACTCGTTTCTGGCGGCGGACAAACGCAAGACATATTGCCTGTATGAAGCGCCGTCGCCGGAGGCCATCCGGCTCGCGGCCGCCCGCGCGGGCTTGCCCGCCGACGTCATCATCGAGGTGACCGATCGGATCAACCCCGATGGTGCGCTGGCCGACATCTGAATCACGGCAGCAGTTCATGATCGGCGGCGTACATCGCCGCCTGCGTACGGTTCGCGGCCCCGGTCTTCAACAGGATGCTGCGTACGTGGTTGGCTGCTGTGTTGGTGCTGATGTAAAGGCGTTCGCCGATCTCCCGATTGCTTAGCCCCGCGGCCAACAACTGCAGCACCTCAACCTCACGATTGGTAAGTCCGTCCGGTCCGGATCCAAACAGCGCGTCGACCAGGTCGAGGACGCGAATGTGCCCCAGCGGGGCGGCAATGTCGCGGGCCTGTTCGGCGAGGTGGTGGGCCCGGTCGGCGCGACCGCGCGACGACGCGAACAACGCATGGTGGGCCAGGGTCTCGGCCTCGTGGATCGTCGAACCCATCCGCCGGTCCATCTCCAGTGCAACCTCGAAATGACGCTCGGCGGCGGCCGCATCGCCGTTCAGCGCGGCAATCCTGCCCAGGTAGCGGTCGGCGCTGCCGAACGGTGCCACGAATTGTCCGGCGACGATGTTCTTGCCGGCAAAGCGGCGGACGAATGGCTGCAGCGCGTGGACCGCTTCGCGGTCGCCCAGCTCCAGCGCGGCTTCGGTCATGAACACCAGCTCCATCGGCCACTGCGCCTCGGCGGTGTGGTCGGCGAGATTGCGGTTGAGCAGGTGGTTCAGCGCACGCGTCATACCAGCCTCGCAGCCCAACTCGGTGTACAACGCGAGCAGGCCGGGCACCCACCGCCCGTTGAACGTTTCACTGCCGTCGACGAATCCGCCGAAGCGCTTCAGATCGCCGGACGCGCGGCGAATCAGAAACATCTGAACCCCGTGTGAACCTTCCGTCCGATCGACGCCGAACGCATCGCCCACGCGCAGAGCCGTGTCGGCCCACCGTTCCGCACCTGCGAAGTCGCCCCGCAAGAAGGCCAATCCACCCTCGACGCACGCTCGCACGAAGCTCATGAACGGCTGACCACAGGCTTGGGCGACCCGCTGCATATCCGCCGCAGCCGCGGCCACGTCGTCGGGCCGTCCGGCCAGGTAGCCCGCCATGACCCGGAAGTAGGCCGCAGAACCGAGGGTCTCGTAGTCGCGCCGCGATATGGCCATCCGCGACAACTCGTCCGAGCGCTGCAACTGGATCTCCGACATCTCCGGAGTAAGGCCATGCCACATGCTTGCCGCGAGGTTGTGCAGGAACACCGTGGGATCGTCGGTGCCGCGCGCGAGATCGATTGCGCGGCTGGCCACCTCGCGTGCGCGCTGCGCCTCGCCGGCGAAGCCCAGCGCACGACCGAAACTGCCGAGGGCACGCACATATTGAGGGTCGTCGGTGTTCAGCCCGCAGGACTCGAGCGCCGACGCCAGCAAGTCGGCCGCCTTTGAATTCGCAAGTCCAGGACGCCAGTTCGCGTCCTCGTAACCGACCGCGGCGTCCAGCCGGATCATCGGATCGTCGAACTTACTAAGTAAGTCGTAGATTCCGCGAGCGCGGGCGAAGTCCCCGGCGCGCAAGTGATTTGCCGCCGCGCCGAAGTTCAGCCGGGCGCGCTCGGCAACGCTCAGCTCGGGCAATGAAGCGGCACGCTCGTACCACTTTGTCGCCTCCTCGTAGGCCAGACTCTGTTCGGCCATCGCCGCCGCCTTCTCGCTGTAACGGAGCGCTTGCTCGTGATGGCCGAGCACGTGGGCCAGCAGGTAGTGGTTGGCCAGCCGGGGAACGACGGACGGGTCTGCGCGGCCCGCGAGGGCACCGCCCGCGCGCGCATGCAGGATCCGCAGTCGTGACGCGGCCATCCGGGCGACCACCGTCTCCCGGGTGAGCGCGTGCACGAACGAGTATTCGCCGTCGGTATTGCGCGCGGCCCGGATCAGACCGACGGCCTCGGCGGAATCGACCGCCGCAAGCGTCGTGGCGGGGTCGCTCTCGCTGGCGGCGATCAGGGCCGTCAGATCGAAGGTCTCCCCCAACACCGCGGCTTGCTCGATCACGCCCCTGACGGTGGCCCCCAACCCAGCGAGCCGGCCCACGATGGCGTCGCCGATCGAGGCCGGAACGCTTCGTCTGGAGGTCAGAGCAGCGATCCCACCGTGGCGGTCCAGGTCACAGCAGAGCTCGGTGAGGAAGAACGGATTGCCGCCGGTCTTGTCGCGCAGGATCGCTGCCGCGGTGCGGACAGACGGCCGGGGCAGCTGCTGGGTTCGGCTGACAAAGTCGGCGATCGCCTCCGTGTCGAGACCACCGAGATCCAGGCGTCGCACCCCGTCGAACCGGTGCAGCCCCGCCAGCCGGGCGGCGAGCTCGTCGGAGCGGTCGGGCTCGGTGGTGCGAAACGTCGCCACCACCAGCATGCGGGCATCGGCGCAGCCGGCCAGCACATGTTCGAGCATGGCGACGGTGGGCAACTGGGCCCAGTGCAGGTCTTCGAGGATCACTGCGATCGGACGGTCGGTGGCCAAACGCCGCAGCAAGACCGTGACGGCCTCGAAGAGGTCGCGCCGAACGTCGCCGACGTCGGCGGCCACCGCCGCAGGAAGGTGCGCGTCCACGTGCCTGGACAGTCGGCGCAATTGCGGTCCCGTGTCGGCCAGCACCTGGCTCAGCGATCCCTGCGGCGCAGCCGACAGCAGTCGGTCCAGCGCTTCGGCGAAGGGCCCGTAGGGCACGCCCGCGTCGGCGGTCGCGGCCCCGACGAGAACCGCGACGCCGTGGTCGGCCAAGGCTCCGGCGACCTCCGCCGCCAGGCGGGTCTTGCCGGCCCCCGGCTCACCACCGATGAACACCACCTGCCGGCTGCCGCTCTCTACCCGCTCCCACACCTGCTCGAACACGGCCATCTCCGCCGCGCGTCCGACCAGCGGTCCTTGGCGCTGCGCGAGAAATTCGGCGGGAAGTGGTGGCGGCATCCACGGCGCCATGTCGTCAACTTAGTCGCGTTGTCACCGGACGGTCGATAGTCAGATCTGACCATTGTGGCGTTGCGTGACAAATCCCTCATTGTGGTCATGACATGCGACGCCACACCGGCATAGCGTTGGCGTATCGGATTGCCACAGACGGCTAGGAGGCGCAATGAGCACGACGGTCACAACAGACGACCTGCGCGCGCGGTTGGACGGGGATGTCGTCCTGCCCGATGATCCGAGCTTCGACGACGTGCGGGCGAATTACAACGCGATGATCGACAAGCGGCCCGCGGTGATCGCGCGCTGCGGATCGGCCGGGGACGTCGTTGCCGCCCTCGAGTTCGCGCAGAAGTCCAACCTGGTGGTAGCCGTTCACGGCGGTGGCCACAGCGCCCCCGGCCTCGGCACCGTCGATGACGGTCTCGTGATCGACCTGTCGCCGATGAACCACGTCGACGTGAACGCCGACGGGCGGACTGTCCGCGTCCAGGGCGGCGCGACATGGGGCCTGGTGGACGCCGCGACCCATGCCCACGGCCTCGCGACGCCGTCCGGTGTCATTTCCAGCACCGGAGTCGGTGGTCTGACTCTGGGCGGCGGCCACGGTTATTTGGCCCGCAAGTATGGCCTGACCATCGACAACCTGCTCGAGGCCGAGGTCGTGCTGGCCGACGGCCGCGTGGTGACGGCGTCGGAATCCGAGCATCCCGATCTGTTCTGGGCGCTGCGCGGCGGCGGCGGAAACTTCGGCATTGTCACGTCGTTCACGTTCCGCCTGCACCCGGTCCGCAACGTGATCTGCGGTCCGACGGCATGGCCGGTGTCGGCCACCGCCGACGTCCTCGGCTGGTTCCGGGACTTCCTCCCGGCCCAAGACGAGGATCTGTACGGCTTCTTCGCGGTCATGACCGTTCCGCCGGCCGAACCGTTCCCGGAGAGCTTCCACATGCACAAGGCGTGCGCGATCGTCTGGTGCTACACGGGCGATCCCGCACGCGCCGACGAGGCGTTCGCGCCCGTCCGGCAGATGCAGCCGGCCTGGGAGCACATCGGCGAGGCACCCTATCCCGCGCTGCAGACCATGTTCGATGCCTTGTACCCGAAGGGGCTTCAGTGGTACTGGCGCGGCGACTTCTTCCGCACGATTCCCGATGGTGCCGTCGCGGAACATGCCCGATTCGCCGAAGAACTGCCGACCATGCATTCAACAATGCACATGTACCCGATCGACGGCGCGGTGCACCGCGTCGGGCAGACCGACACGGCCTGGGCGTACCGCGATGTGAACTTCAGCCAGGTGATCGTCGGCGTGGACCCCGACCCGGCAAATGCCGAGGCGTTGAAGCGCTGGACTGTCGACTACTGGGACGCCACGCACCCGTATTCGGCGGGCGGCGCCTACGTCAACTTCATGATGGATGAGGGTCAGGACCGGGTCCGGGCGACCTATGGGCCGAATTACCAGCGGCTCACAGAGGTCAAGGCGACATACGACCCGTCAAACATGTTCCGGATCAATCAGAACATCCACCCTGCGGCATAGCGGGCGTGGCAGTTGCGGTGGCAGGTGCAGGATTCGAACCTGCGTAGGCGTAAGCCGACGGATTTACAGACCATCACGGCCGTTTGCGGTCGATTTCAGCTAACCCGGATTCGTGCTGGTAGAGAGCTTGGAATAGCCCACACTTGCGCTGTGGCACAATGGTTCTCAGCTCCGGATGGCAATCTAGCGCAGACTATCGGTTGACTTGCGGAGGTTTGCGGGAAACCAGCGTTAAACCCCGGCTGCTGGGACGGTGCTGGGATCAGATTCGCCGCCGTAGCTATCTTTGCTGCTCCGGCCGACGCTGACTGTAGCCCCGCCAAGGCGGTCGGCGCTGGGGCCGAACTACTAGGTGTCCGCAGGTGGGGAAGTTG
>JBAPQQ010000532.1:0-3208 GCA_049280695.1 Mycobacterium sp. | reverse complement strand
CGCTCAGCCAGCGCTGGGCGGATCGCGGCCGGATCAGCGGTGCCGGTGACATAGCCGACCAGGCGCTTGTCGCCGGGGCGGTCCTCGCGGGCGATCACCACCGCCTGATCCACCCCATCGAGCCCATTCAGCGCCGCCTGCACCTCACCCAACTCGATGCGATAGCCGCGGATCTTGACCTGCTCATCAGCACGACCCACATAGCGCAACTGCCCATCGGCACCCCACCACACCAGATCGCCGGTGCGATACATCCGCGCTCCAGCACCGGCGAACGGACACGCCACAAACCGCGACCCGGTCAACCCCGCCCGGCGCCAATATCCAACGCCGACACCGGAGCCCGCCACATACAACTCCCCGACCACCTCCGCGGGCACCGGGCGCAACCAGCCATCGAGCACGAACAACGCCGCCCCCGGCACCGGCGCGCCGATCGGCACCGCATCCGACCCCGCGGTCAACGGCGCACTCAGCGCGGCATACACCGTGGTCTCGGTCGGACCGTAGCCGTTGAGCATCACCCGCCCCGGTGCCCACCGCTCCACCACCTCAGCCGGACAGGCCTCACCGGCCACCACCAACGCCGTCGACTCCAACCCGTCAGCCGACAACATGCCCACCGCCGACGGCGTCTGCCCGAGCACGCCGACCTGCTCGTCGATCAGCAAGGCGCGCAACGCCTTCGGGGAAGCAGCCACCTGCTCGGGGACGACCACCAGCCGCCCACCGCTCAGCAGAGCACCGAAGATTTCCCACACCGAGAAGTCGAACGCCAACGAATGGCACTGCGACCACACCCGTCCCGGCCGCAGGCCGGCTCGCGGGCCGAAGAGCCGGGTGACGTTGTGGTGGGTGATGGCCACGCCCTTCGGGGTTCCGGTGGTGCCCGAGGTGTAAATCAGATAGGCGATATCCAGGGGGGACGGCGGCGGCAGCGCCGTGCTGGGCCGGGTGTCGATCTGGGGGTCGTCGACGTCGATGACCACCAACTCACAGCCGGCCAGTCGCTCGGCCAGGTCGGCGGTGGTGACCGCGGCGATCGGTACCGCATCGCCGATCATGAACTCGATCCGCGACGCCGGGTGCGCCGGGTCGATCGGCAGATAGGCCGCACCGCACTTGAGCACCCCCAACATCGCCACGATCGCCTCGGCGCACCGCGAAAACAGCAGCGCCACATACTGTCCCGGGCCTGCCCCCAGCCCAACCAGCAGGTGAGCGACCCGGTTCGACTCCTCATCCAACTCGCGATACGTCCACGAGCGGCCCGCGCACGTCAGCGCCACCGCCTCCGAAGCACACGCCGCCTGCGCGGCGAACATCGCCGGAATCGACACCGGCGCGTTCGCCGGCGCGGTCAATACCGAACGGTTGCCCCAGCTCTCCAAAGAGGCGCGCTCGCTGCCGTCGAGCGGTTCGATCGACGAGAGCCGCCGTGCCGGATCAGCGGTCACCGCCTCCAGCAGTCGGCTCAACCGGGCCGCCAGTTCAGAGACGTCGAAACGCGACCACGGCCGCCCCGCACCCACCGTGCTGAGGAAAAGCTCGTCACCGGCACTCGAAAAGAACAGCCCAAAACCGTCAACGACGGCGCCGTTGGTCAGGGACGCCGATGCCTCGGCACCGCCAAACGGCATGGTGAACCGAGCCGGGAGGAAGTTGACGGTCACCCTGGCGGCTGAGCGCCCGAAACCACCCATGCGGGCTCTACGTTCAAGGGCATGTACCGGAAAACGCTGATGCTGCAACGCTTCCCGGAGTCGGGTGTCCACATGCTCACAAAAAGCGGCAACCGTGGCCTCCGGCGGCACCCTCAGCACCAGCGGTACCGTTCCGGCGAACATCCCGGGAAGCGTCTTGGACTCCGGACGCACCCGTCGGCTGACCGGGAAGTCGAGTACCACCTCCGATCCCCCGGCGCACCACCCACGCACCAACAGCGCGCACGCCGCGGTGATCACCGATGACCGTGGCACATTCCGCAGGCGGGAAAACTCATCAACCCGGCGCAGGACCTCAGGATCCAGCGCAACCGGTGCAGACGGCCGACTCGGATCACCGTTGTCTTGCACCTGGGGCAGCCGATGAAGCGGTTCGCTTTCCGCCGGAAGGTTCGCAGACCAGTACGCGCGATCGTCCAGATAATCGGTGGACGCCTCATATGCAGACTCGCAGTCGACCAATTTTTGCAACGACCCGAAAAATCCGGCAGGAACAGGTGCGCCGGAAACAATCGCCGAATAGACGGCTGCCACGCGTTGTGCAATCAGGGCGATGCCCGATCCGTCGACGACGATGTGGTGGCAGCAGGCGAACAGATAGAACTCATCGGGCCGCGCCTGAAACAATGCGAACTTGAACAGCGGGCCGGCAAGCGGCATGGGCGTGCGTTGAATAGACGCTGCGATCGCACGGATTTCCTGTACCGGATCGCTCGCACAACTCAGGTCATGGAACGCCAACTCGACATCCGGGTATTCGATGACCCGTTGCACAACCTGACCATCCACATCGGAAATCGCGGCCCTGACCGGTTCGGCCTCCGTCACCGCGCGCCGGATCGCCCACTTCAGGGCATCCCGTTGTACCGGGCCGTCGATTCTGACGAACAGGCCAAGCTGCCACTCCGTACCGAGTTGACTCGTTTCCTGCGCAAGCCATATGTCGAGCTGGCCGCGCGTCAGCGGAAGCGCCTGGTTGTCCAACTCCATCGGCCCCCAACCTGCCGGCTCAGTTATCAGAAGCCGGGTCCGCTATAAACTTCTCCGCAAAACTCTTCTTGCCAGATATCCGTGCCGTTCCGTTCGACGTGGTCGAGACTGGGCGCAGCCGCCCTACAACGTCGCATCGGCAAAGGGCGCGAGCCCGACCGCCGACCAACATGCGCGGATGATACCGCCGGATCCAGCGAATATGGCCGGAATTGCTGCGGATTGGTGTACTGCCCACAGAACTCCCGTCGCTTCACCGCCCGGCTCAGCGCAGCGAGTTTGCCGACACCACTTCAGCGTGCGATCAGAGTCCCTGGGCGTCGATAGCCTTCTTGACTTCCTGCGCCCGCGCCACGTCCCCGGCGGTGTAGCGAATGAACAGTGCTGCCACCCCCAGTAGGACGACAACCCCACCCAGCCACAGCAGGCCGTACGTGTAGCCATGGTCCAATGCGTTGAGCTGGGCCGGGTTCATGTACTTCGCGGGCCCGCTG
>JBAPQQ010000531.1:0-2250 GCA_049280695.1 Mycobacterium sp. | reverse complement strand
CCGCAGCATCGCGTCGACCAGCGTCGTCTTACCGTGGTCGACGTGCGCGACGATCGCGACGTTGCGGAACTGCACCGGGCGATTCTGTCAGCGCACATGCCTGATCGTGAAAACGAGCGGTCAGCCGGTGAGCAACAGAATGCCGCCGGCGGCCAACGCGATCACCTTGATCACCTCGAGCGCGACGTAGACGTAGTGTCCACGGGAACGCCGTGCGGTGTCGTCACCCCTCAGCACCGCATCCGAGCGGCGGGTCAACCGCGGACGCACGGCAAGCAGCTGGACCGTCAGCGCGACCAACGCGACCGCCAGCGGCACGACGACGCGGACGGGCGAGGCGCTCGACGTCACCGCGATCAGGATCCCGACCGCGAGGATCACCTCCGCGGTGTTCAGCGCCCGGAAGACCAGGCGGCCGATACTCAGCCCGATCTGCAAGGTCACCCCGGGGGCGCGGAACTTCAGCGGCGCTTCGAGGAACGAAATCGCGAGCACCATGTCCAGCCACACGAAGGTGAGCGCGACGGCGACCGCCGGACCGAGACTCATTTGGCTGTCCCTTTCCCCGCGAGCCGGGCCACACATCGGTCGGGCTCGACAAACGGCTCCAGCCGGTCGACCGTGACCGGCGCGTGCCAGGTTTCCAAAGCCCCCTGCATCAATCCGAGGTGGATCGGGCACACGACGGCGGAGCGGTCTTCGGCGAGTTCGAGGAACGGGCAATGCCGCAGCCCGAGTTCGGTTCGACCGCCGGCAGTACGACGCTCGGGAGCGAACCCGAGATCGTCGAGGAGATCGACCAGTTGATCGGTGGGTTTCGACGATCCCGATGCCTCGGACCGTTCCGCGGCCAGCCGACGTCCCCACGCGCGGCCGGCTTCCAGAGTTCGGGTGCCGGCGTCCGGATCGCCGGCGAGGCTGGACGTGAGGACCTCGGCGAGCATCCGGTAGCGGCGCGGCCCACCTGGATCCATCCGGCGCACCCCGCGAAACATCAGGGGCGGACGGCCGGGGCGCCGGTGATCCGGGTGGACCCGCTCGACACGACCGCCGGCGACCAGGCTGTCCAGATGGAACCGGACGGTGTTCGGGTGCACCCCGAGATCTCGGGCGATCTGCGCAATCGTCATCGGGGTTGCCGCCGACTTCAGCGCCGAAAGCACGTCAGCCCGACGGCCGGACTGCCTCTGGAACGTCACTCTTCTGCCCGCGGCAGTGCGGCAACCAGGGGTGTGTCCACGCCGAGCGCGCCCAGCTTGGCGGACCCGCCCGGCGACCCCAGTGGCCCGTCCCGCCCGGGCAGGGTTTCGAAGAAGAATGCGGCGTTGTCGGCCAGGTGGGGCTGTAGCTCGTCGGGCAGGTCGTCCTCGTAGTAGATCGCCTCGACTGGGCACACGGGTTCGCAAGCCCCGCAGTCCACGCATTCATCGGGGTGGATGTACAAGGCGCGCGCACCCTCGTAGATGCAGTCGACCGGGCACTCCTCGACACAGGACCGATCCATCACGTCCACACACGGCTTTCCGATCACGTATGCCATTGGTAGAGTTTATACAAATATCACTAGTGAAAACTACGGTCGGGAGATCTGAATGGGCGCACTCGATTGGAGGTCACCGCCGGGGAGCGGTCTGATGCCCGACCTGGCAAGCCGCGCCGACGTAGAGGCGGTGCTGTGGCGGTTCTACGACCAGGTTTTCGCCGACGACCTGCTAGCGGAGCCATTCGCCGAAGTCCGGGGCAAAGGATTGTCCGCGCACATTCCAGTGATGTGCGAATTCTGGGAGACCCTGCTGTTCGGCGCGGGACTCTACCGCGGCAGCGCACTAGCGCCACACCGGCAGGTACATGACCGAACTCCGTTGTCGCACATGCATTTTGTCCGCTGGCTCGTTCTCTGGAATGCGACAGTCGACGAGATGTACCGGGGACCGGCCGCGGATCACGCAAAACTGCAGGCCGCCCGGATCGCCCGGGCGATGCATCGTCGCCTTACCGGCACCGACGCCGGGCAACTGGACGCCCTGCTCGTGGCGGCGGGATAGTCAGCGGCTGCCGTGCGCCGTCAGCGAACGCGTCAGCTCCGGGATCCAGATCCGGTCCGCGGGCACCCAGTCCAGCCGCTCGAGGCCGGCAGCTTTCACCCAGCGCACCGCACGGTGGTCATGAGCGCGTGCGGTGCCACCGCAGGTCTGGGCGACCAGGAACGCGCGCAGCGTCGTCGTCTCGTTCAGCGCCACGTCGCCGGGC
>JBAPQQ010000530.1:0-4179 GCA_049280695.1 Mycobacterium sp. | reverse complement strand
CTCTGGGGGCGAATCACAGAGGATTGCAGGTGATCTCGGTGTCCCGGATTCGGTGAAATTCGACTCCGGGGGCTTCATCGTGTCGACACAAGTGGCCAGTGGCCAGGTATTGCGCATCGATCCGCGTAACGGCGAGCAGACGGTGCTGGCACAGCTCACGCCCGGGCTGGACAACTGCACGTTCGTCGGCGACCGGCTGTTCGTGTCGAACTTCACCGGCGAGATCACCGAGATTCTCGGCGGCGGTGACACCCGCACCGTGCTGCCGGGCGGGCTGAACTGGCCGCTGGATCTCGCGGTCGGCGACGACGGCAACCTCTACGTCGCCGACGGCACCTACTTCTACCTCGTACGCCCGGACAACACGCTGCAGACGGTCGGCATGCTGTTTTCGCCCGGCTATCCCGGGTTCCTGCGCGGGCTCGCGCCGGCAGGCGCGGGCGAGTTCGTGGTGACGACATCGGGCGGCCAAGTCGCTCGCTACCGGCCGGCTGCGCACGAAACTGACTATATGGCAACTGATTTCGACCAACTGTACGGCGTTGCTATCGGACCAGATGGGGCGATCGTGTTCGCCGAACTCGGCACCGGTCGCGTGCATTCTCTGCGGTCAGGCAACGTCGAGACACTGGCGTCGGGGTTACATGATCCGGTCGGCGTCGCCTTCGACCACGACACACCGCTGGTGGCCGAGTCGGGCGCGGGGCGGGTGGTGCGGCTTTCGGGTTCTGCGACCGAGACCGTGGTCGACGGATTGCAGCGCCCCCAGGGCATTCTGGTGACCGACGGGAAGCTCTACGTCGTCGACGCAGGCAGCAAGGAACTGCTCCAGGTCGACCTCAGCACAGGTGCGCGCCACACCATCGCCTCGGGGTTGCCGGTCGGCCCCCCGCCCGGTGTGATCCCGAAGCCGCTGAAGGGGATGCCGCCGTTCTCGGGCCCGCAGGGACCCTTCGCAGGGATCACGATCGGACACGACGGCAGCCTGTACGTGTCGGCTGACGGCGACGGCAGCGTATTGGCGCTTCGCCGGGTCCGATGACACTCACCCACGCCGACCACCGCTACCTTCAGGTGGCGCGCACGCTGCGCAAGGAGATCGTCGACGGGGTATATCCGGTGGGCTCGCAACTGCCCACCGAGCACGAACTGTGCGAGCGATTCGCGGTCAGCCGCTACACGGTTCGCGAAGCTCTGCGACGGCTACGCGAGGACAACCTTGTCGCGTCGAGGCCGCGAGCCGGCACCCTGGTGGTTCCGCGCGCCGCGTCGAATTCGTATGCGCAGGACGTGATGTCGATCAACGACCTGCTCGCTTTCGCCGCCGGAGCACAACTGACCATCGAATCCAACGAGCTGGTGACGATCGGCGACGAGCTCGCCGACCGGACCGGCCTGACCGCCGGCTCGGAGTGGCTGGCCGTACGTGGCTATCGGCAGGCCGACGGTGCTGCGGCACCGGTTTGCCGAACCGAGTACTACATCAATCGCTCGTTCGCGGCGGTGGGCCGGCTGCTGCAACGCCATACCGGCCCGATCTTCCCGCTCATCGAAGACCTGTTCGGAGTCAGCGTCGTCGAGGTGCAACAGGAGATCTCCGCCGTGGTCCTCTCCCCCGAGTTGGCCGAGCGGCTCAAAATCGGTGCGGGAACAGCGGCTCTGGAGATGCGGCGCACCTACAAGACGTCGGACGGGGAGGTCGCACAAGTCACCGTCAACACCCATCCGTCGTCGCGCTTTCGACATTCGATGACCATGCGTCAGGTGAAGGAATGAGCGTGCGCCTCGACGGGGCGCGGGCAGCCGATGCTTACGAGCGCCGGTTGTGGGTCCACTCGACGCTGGCTGACGCGCTTCGAGAAGCAGCGCTGTCGGAGCCGACGCGAACCGCGTTGGTGGATAAAGATATTCGCGTCGATTGCCGGACTCTGCATGCTCAGGCGAGTGCACTGGCACACCAGCTGAGCACACGAATGCCGGTGGGCAGCGTGGTCTCGTTCATGCTGCCGAACTGGCACGAAGCCGCTGTGGTCTACCACGGCGCGACTATGGCCGGCATGGTGGTCAATCCGATCCTGCCGTCCTTGCGCGACCGTGAACTACGGTTCATCCTCACCGATGCCCGCAGCAGAATGATCTTCGTGCCGTCGGAGTTCGGCGGCCACGACTATGCGGCGATGCTGCCCCGGGTGACCCAGCAGATGACGTCGCCGCCGGAGGTCGTCGTAGTACGCGGCGACGGGGCGGAATGCCACACGCCGTACGCGGCGCTGCTCGACGCGCACACCCCGCGGGGATTGCCGGCACTCGACCCGGATGCCGTGAGGATGATCCTATACACGTCGGGGACATCAGGCCAGCCGAAAGGTGTTCTACACACGCATAACTCGATTCACGCACTGATCTGCCAGATCCGCGATCACTGGTTTGTCGAATCCGGCGACCGTTTCCTCGTTCCGTCGCCGATCGCTCACATCGGTGGGTCCATCTACGCGTTCGAATGCCCGATGCTGCTCGGCACGACCGCGGTGCTCATGGAGAGCTGGAACGCCAACGACGCGGTAGGGCTCATGGTCGGCGAGCGCTGCACCCACATGGCGGGGGCCACGCCGTTTCTGGTGCAGCTACTCGCCGCCGCCGAGCGCGCCGATACGCGGCTTCCCGACCTCAAGGTCTTCATCTGCGGCGGCGCGTCCGTGTCGCCGTCGCTGATTCGCAGGGCCGCTGCGTATTTCGATCGCGCCGTCGTGACGCGTGTCTACGGCTCGACGGAAGTACCGGTCACAACCGTCGGCGCCACGCAGCCGGGCGACCTCGACCACGCTGCGGACACGGACGGGTGCGCCGGCATCGCCGACATCAAGATTGCGCCGCATCCCTCGGCATCTCCGGGTGAAGGCGAGATCTGCGCCCGCGGACCGCAGATGCTCAGCGGTTACCTGCATCCCACCGACGACACCGTCGCTTTCGACTACGAAGGCTATTTCCGCACCGGAGATCTCGGCTGCTGGGTCGACCACGACTACCTCGTCGTGACGGGCCGCGCCAAGGAAATCATCATCCGCAACGGTGAGAACATCTCGCCGAAGGAAATCGAGGACATCCTCGTCGGCCATCCCGGAATCGCCGAGGTGGCCGTGGTCGGGTTGCCGGATGCGCGCACCGGCGAGCGGGCATGCGCGGTGATCGTGCCCGCGACAACACCTTGGCCCGACGTCGCCGAGCTCGGTAGCTTTCTTACAGCCGAAGGTGTCGCGCGCTTCAAAGCGCCCGAGCAAGTGGCGATCTGGGAGTCACTGCCGAAGAACGACGCGGGCAAGATCCTCAAGCATCAGATCCGCGCGGTCCTGATTGAAGGGCAATAAGGGGCATGCAGGTAGCGATCGTGACGGGCGCAAGCAGCGGCATCGGCTTCGGATGCGCCACCAAGCTGGCAGAGACGGGCATGGCGGTGCTCGGCGTCGGCAGGGACGAAACCAGGCTCGACGAGTTACGGAAGGCGGTCGGCGATCCCGAGCGGGTGGCGACGCTGGCCGTCGACCTGACCGCCGACCACGCGCCGCGGCGAATCGTCGACGCCGCCGTCGCCCGATGGGGGCATATCGACTTCCTGATCAACAACGCAGGTGTGGGCAGTCCGAAGCCACTGCACGAAACCGACGACGACACACTGGACTACTTCTTGAATTTGATGCTGCGCGCACCGTTCCGCTTGGCGCGCGACGTGATCGGTCACATGGGACCGGGTTCGGCGATCATCAACGTGACGTCCACCTTCGCCGTCGTCGGGGGTCTGCGCGGCGGTGCGTACTCCGCCGCCAAAGGCGGCCTGACCGCTTTGACCACCCACATCGCCTGCCAGTACGGACCGCAGGGCATTCGCTGCAACGCCGTGGCGCCCGGCGTCACGGTGACCCCGATGGTGGAGCAACGCCTCGAAGACGAGCGGTTCCGCAAGATCAACACCGAGATGACGCCCTATCCACGCCTCGGGCGGGTCGAGGACATCGCAAGCACCGTGGCCTTCGTGTGTTCGGACGGCGGCAGTTTCATCAACGGCCAGACGATCGTGGTGGACGGCGGCTGGAGTTCGACGAAATATCTGTCGGACTTCGCGTTGACCTCCGAATGGGTTGCGCGTTGAACCTCTTCGCACTGCTGGACCAGGCGGCATCGCGG
>JBAPQQ010000529.1:0-2267 GCA_049280695.1 Mycobacterium sp. | reverse complement strand
CTATCAATCAGGCCAATCTGGCCTCAGCCGCCCAAGGACGGCACGATACTTTCGTAAGAGCATGCGCAAAGCGCACTCGACGCGGAGGGATGTGTGGCAGTGAACCGAGTACTGGCGGGTTCAGCAGCGGTGTGCGTCTTGGCGAGCCTCCTCGGCGGCGTTCCCGCCGCCAACGCCGACCCGGCGCCGGCGTGCGGCCCCGACCAAGCCACCGCCCTGAGCGTCGCGATCGCCCACGACCGGCATGAGCCGCTGACCCAGGCGCCCTGGAGTCCCGTCCCGGTACAGAGCAACTTCGACCCGTGCGCGGACCTGTCGGCGGCCGTCATGACCATCGACCGGGCCCGGCCGACGTCGCCGCGGCAGGCCTTCCTGTTCCACCGCGGCACCTACATCGGGAACGCGGCGTCCAAGACCTGGCCGTTCACGACACTGGATGCCGCAGCGTCGACGCCGGACCTCGTCGTGTTGGATTTCGTTTCCGGCCGGACCTGCGGGTCGTGCAACGACGGTGAGACGCACACCGTCCGCTACGTCTGGAACGGCGCCACGGCCATGATGCTCGATCCCATTCCGCCCCGCCAGGTTTGGCCCGTTCCGTAGCGTGCCGACGACGTGGCGCCTGGCCGACGGCCGCGACCTGCTGTTCTTCTCGCTGCCGGGTCACACCCCGGCGCCCGTCGCCGACCGGCGATCGCTGCCCGAACGTGGCTCCGGGCATTCGCAGTTGCGCCTGGACCGGCAGACGGGCCAATGGGTCACCATCGCGCCGCAGCGTCAGGACCGCACGTACATGCCGGACGTCACCGACTGCCCGCTGTGCCCGGACCCCTCCGGCCTGAGAACCGAGGTGCCCGCACCCGACTACGACGTCGTCGTGTTCGAGAATCGCTTCCCCAGCCTGATGGGCGATCAACCCATCGGTGCCGGCGACGAGATGTTCGCCGCTGCACCAGGATCCGGCCGCTGCGAATTGATCTGCTTCGGCAGCAACCACTTCGGGTCGTTCGCCGATCTCGGACATGCTCACGCGCGCCTCGTCGTGGACGCGTGGCGGCACCGCACCGACGACCTGATGACGCGACGTGGCGTCGCGCAGGTGTTCTGCTTCGAAAACCGCGGCGAGGGTATCGGCGTGACGCTGACACATCCGCACGGCCAGATCTACGGTTACCCGTTCCTCACCTCCCGGACGTTCGAGATGCTGCACCAAGCGAATGCGTATCGAACAGCGCGCGGCCGTAACCTCTTTGCCGACATCCTCGCGCACGAGGTTCACGACGGCCGCCGCGTCATCGCACGAACCGCGCTGTTCACCGCGTTCGTGCCGTTCGCCGCGCGCTGGCCGGTCGAGGTGCACATCTACCCGAACCGCCACGTGCACAACCTGACTGACCTCGACGATGCCGAGCTCGACGACCTCACCCGGATCTACTCCGACATCCTGCAGCGCTTCGACCGCTTGTACGCCGCACCCCTGCCGTACATTTCGGCGCTGCACCAGTACACCGACGATGAAGCGCAGCGCGAGGGCCACTTCCACGTCGAGTTGATGTCGATCCGGCGTACGGCGACCAAGTTGAAGTACCTTGCTGCCTCCGAGTCGGCGATGGGCGCGTTCGTCAACGACGTGATGCCCGAGGCCATCGCCGCGCGCCTGCGCGAGCTCTGACGTGATCAGGTACGCGGCACCCGGACGGGTCAACCTCATCGGCGAGCACACCGACTACAACCTCGGCTTCGCGTTGCCGATCGCGCTGCCGGAGCGCGCCGTAGCGTCGTTCGCGCCCGACGGTTCCGGACTCGTCACGGTACGCAGTGCTGCGGTGGACACCGCGGTGAGCGTTCCGCTCGACACCGAACCCGGCGAGGTGACCGGCTGGGCGGCCTACGTCGCCGGCGTCGTCTGGTCGCTGCGCCGTTCCGGCCTGCCCGTGGTCGGCGGCAACATGTCGATCTCGAGCGAGGTCGAGATCGGAGCGGGCCTGGCGTCCTCTGCGGCACTCGAGTGCGCGGTGCTGGGTGCGATGCTGGAAGCCACCGGCATGCGGCTCGATCCCGTTGCACAGGCACGGCTTGCACAGTCGGCGGAGAACGAATACGTCGGCGCTCCAACGGGATTACTGGATCAACTGGCCAGTCTGTTCGGCCGGGCCGGGCAGGCGGTGCTGATGGACTTCCGTGACGTCAGCGTGCGGCACGTCCGCTTCGAGCCCGACGCGTGCGGTGTAGGGCTGCTGCTGATCGATTCTCGTGTGCGCCACAGC
>JBAPQQ010000528.1:0-4978 GCA_049280695.1 Mycobacterium sp. | reverse complement strand
CCGCCACCCCCGTCGCAGCCGAACTTCCAGGCCACCCAGATCGGGCCCGCCGCCCGGCCCACCGAGGCCGCCGGGCAGAACCGCGCGACGAGCATGATCCGGATCCTGCGCGGCGGCGGCGCAGGCCCCGCCCCGTCCGGGACGATCACCATCGGCCGCGCCACCGACAACGACATCGTGATCCCCGACGTGCTGGCGTCGCGTCATCACGCGACGTTGGTGCCCACCCCTTCGGGCACTGAGATCCGCGACGAGCGAAGCATCAACGGCACGTTCGTCAACGGCGGCCGCGTCGAGCGCGCGCTGTTGGGCGACGGCGACACGGTCACGATCGGCAACATCGACCTGGTGTTCCGGGGCGGCACCCTGGCACGCCGTACCGAAACCGAAGCCGATACGCGCACAGGCGGTCTGGAGGTTCACGGCATCACGTGGACCATCGAGGGCAACAAGACGCTGCTGGACAACATCTCGATCGCGGCGCGCCCCGGCACGTTGACGGCGGTCATCGGGCCGTCCGGGGCCGGCAAGTCCACATTCGCCCGACTGGTCGCCGGCTACACCCACCCGACAACCGGCACGGTCGCGTTCGAGGGCCACAACATCCACGCCGAATACGCCTCGCTGCGAAGCCGGATCGGGATGGTGCCGCAGGACGACGTGGTGCACGGCCAGCTCACGGTCAACCAGGCGCTGATGTACGCGGCCGAGTTGCGGCTGCCCCCGGACACCACCAAGGAGGACCGCGCCCAGGTCGTGGCGCAGGTGCTTGAAGAACTCGAGATGACCCGGCACGCCGAAACCCGTGTCGACAAGCTGTCGGGCGGCCAGCGCAAGCGCGCGTCGGTGGCGCTGGAGCTGCTGACCGGGCCGTCGCTGCTCATTCTCGACGAGCCGACATCCGGTCTGGACCCGGCGCTGGACCGTCAGGTCATGACGATGCTGCGAAACCTTGCCGACGCGGGCCGGGTGGTGCTGGTGGTGACCCACTCGCTGACCTATCTCGACGTCTGCGACGAAGTGTTGCTCCTGGCGCCGGGCGGAAAGACCGCGTTCTACGGCGCCCCGAGCCAGATCGGCCCGTCGATGGGAACCACCAACTGGGCGGATATCTTCAGCACGGTCGCCAGCGATCCCGACGCGGCCAACCGCCGGTTCCTCGAGAAGAACGGCCCGCCTCCCCCGCCGCCGGCTGCGGAGGCCCCCGCGGATCTCGGCAGTCCGACGCGTACAAGTCTGTTCCGCCAGTTCTCGACGATCGCGCGACGCCAGTTCCGGTTGATCGTGGCGGACCGCGGCTACTTCATCTTCCTCATGGTGCTGCCTTTCATCATGGGCGTGTTGTCCCTCTCGGTGCCCGGCGACGTCGGGTTCGGCAAACCCGTACCTGCCATTCAGGGGGGCGCGACGCCGAATGAACCGGGACAGATCCTGGTGCTGCTCAATGTCGGCGCCATCTTCATCGGCACCGCGCTCACGATCCGGGCGCTCATCGGCGAACGGGCAATCTTCCATCGCGAGCAGGCCGTCGGGTTGTCCACGACGGCGTACTTGCTGGCGAAGATCGTCGTCTTCACCATGTTTGCGCTGGTGCAGTCGGCGATCGTCGTAATAATCGCGGTGCTGGGCAAAGGGTGGGGCCCGGGCGCCGTGGCAAGCGGCGTGCTCCTCCCGCGATCTCTCGAGCTCTACATGGACGTCGCCTTCACATGTGTGACCGCCGCGATGGTCGGGCTGGCTTTGTCAGCGCTGGCCAAGTCCAACGAGCAGATCATGCCGCTGCTCGTGGTCGCCATCATGTCTCAGCTGGTGTTCTCCGGCGGAATGATCCCGGTGACCGGCCGCGTCGGCCTCGACCAGTTGTCCTGGGTGACGCCGGCCCGCTGGGGTTTCGCCTCGACGGCGTCGACCATCGATCTGACGATGCTCGTTCCAGGGGGGCAGCTGGTACCCGACGACCGGCACTGGCATCACACGAAGCCGGCGTGGCTCTTCGATATGTTGATGCTCGCTGTCTTGTGCGTCGGCTACACAGGATTCGTCCGGTGGAAGCTTCGCCTCAAGGGCGAATAGCGGTAGTTCGCGTCGCGGGCATCTCTTCGTGGTTTAATCCGGCGACGCCTTCAGACCATGTGAGGCCCAGACGCCCAGGGAGATCGCCTGATGAAGAAGCCCGTTGCAACGATTGGTGTCGCGCTCGCCGCCATCTCGCTCGGCCTCGGGCTCGTCGGTTGCGGCAAAGACTCGAAGTCGGACGACAAGACGACGACGTCGACCTCGACCTCGACCTCGACCTCGACGACTACCACGACGACGTCCGCCCAGCCGTCGTCATTCGAGTCGTTCGACGACTACCTGAAGGCCAACAAGATCGGCGAGACCATCGTCCATCACGACACACCGGGCGCACCTGTGATCGACCTGCCGGTGCCCGCCGGCTGGAGCCAGCTGCCCGAAAGCGAGGACGCCCCCTACGGCGGCATCGTCCTCGACGCTCCGGCCGACCCGAACGACCCCGCCAATTTCAGAGCGCTGCTGGAGAAGCTGAGCGGAAACTTCAACACCGACGAGCTGCTGGCCGCCTCGGTCAGCGATCTTCGCAGCCAGCAGAACTTCGACGGTGGCGAGGGCCAGAAGAGCACGCTCGGCGGCTATCCCGCATACCAGATCCTCGGCTCCTACACCAAGGACGGTGCCCAGCGGATCGGCGCCCAGAAGACGGTGATCATCGAGGGCAAGGACGGCATGTATCTGCTCGCTCTCATCGGTCGCGGCCCCGAGGCCGACAGCGATGCGATCAGGCAAGCCACCGCCGTCGTCGACGAAAAGACCACCATCACGCCATGACCGGCAGGGACATGACGAAATCATCGGCAGTGGGCGTCGCGATCCTCGCCCTGACGGTGGGCGTCGGCCTCACCGGGTGCGGTTCGAACTCCGAGTCGGAGAAGACGTCGACCTCGACATCCACATCCATATCCAGTGCGGCACCGACCACCTCCGCACAGGCATCCGGTCCCAACGAGACCATCGCCGACTACATCAAGCAGAACGACATCCAGGAATCGACGGTCACCCACAGCACACCGGGCGCACCGAAGATCGACCTGCCCGTTCCCGAGGGCTGGTCGCAAATTCCCGAAAACCCCGGCGCGCCGTACGGCGGCATCGTCTTCGACGCGCCGGCCGCACCGAACGACCCGCCGAAGGTCCTCGCGATCCTCTCGCGGCTCACCGGCGACGTCGACACCGACAAACTCCTCTCCCACGCACCGGGCGAGATCAAGAACCTCCCCGGCTTCGACGGCGGCGACGGCGAAAAGGACTCGCTGAGCGGCTTTCCCGCGTACCAGGTCGGCGGTATGTACACCAAGGACGGCGTGAACCGGCTGGTCGCCCAGAAGACCGTGGTGATCCAGGGCAACGGCGCCGTCTACGTGCTGCAGCTCAACGCCGAAGGGCCAGAGGCCGACGCGAACGCACTGCTGGATGCGACGAGTGCGATCGACGAGAAAACCACGATCACGCCCTGACGGACGCTACCCTCGCACCGGCGTCAACTGCGCCAGCGCATACTCCGCTATCGCGATCAGCGCCTGCTTCGCCGAATTCCGTTGCCGCGCATCTACGTTGATCACCGGCACGCTCGCGGGCAGCGAAAGGGCCTTGCGCACTTCGTCTGCCGGATAGCGGGGTGCGCCGTCGAACTCGTTGACCGCGACGAGGAACGGCAGCCCGCGCGCCTCGAAGAAGTCCACGGCGGCGAAGCTGTCCGCCAGCCGCCGGACGTCGACGAGGATGATCGCGCCGATCGCCCCGTGCACCAAGTCGTCCCACATGAACCAGAAGCGGCGCTGCCCCGGGGTGCCGAACAGGTAGAGAACGAGATCCTCATCCGCCAGCGTGATCCGGCCGAAGTCCATCGCGACCGTGGTGGTCTTCTTGTCCGGCGTGCCCTCGAGTTCGTCGACGCCGACGGATGCAGTCGTCATGATCGCCTCGGTGCGCAACGGCATGATCTCCGAGACGGCGCCGACGAAAGTCGTTTTCCCCGCGCCGAATCCGCCGGCGATCACGATCTTGGTCGACGCTACAGGCTCAGAGCGTGCGGAGGCCACGCAGCGTCCGTCCGATCAGTTCGCGCCGTTGTTCCACCGACGAGTCGTCGTCGAGGGTCATCAGCACCCGCACATGCCCAGTCTCCACCAAATCACCCACCAGCACGCGCGCCACGCCGAGTGGCACGTCGAGCCGGACGGCTATCTCGGCCACCGACGGGCGGGCGGCGCACAACTTCACGATTTCCCCTCGGACGTCATCGGGCGGCCACTCGTCGTCGCGGGCCGGCTCGCGTGCCTCGATCGACGCTTCCAACGGCAACGCGACGTTGGTGCTTGTCCGCCCGGCCGTCAAAGTGTACGGGCGTACCGGGTTCGGTTCACTGCCGGGTTCCATCGCGCCTCAGAAGTGCTGGGGTGCGCGCCGCCGCGACTTCACCACGCCGCCAACACGTTCCACCATGATCGCCATCTCGTAGCCGACTTGGCCGATGTCGCAGGACGACGACGCCAGTGCCGCGAGGTGCGACCCGTCGCCCACTCGCATCAGCAGCAGGTAGCCGTTTTCCATTTCGACCACCGACTGCAGCACCCGGCCGCCCTCGAACAGCTGCGCCGCCCCGGTCGACAGGCTCGCCAATCCCGAACTGACGGCGGCCAGCTGTTCTGCGCGTTCGACCGGAAGGTGCTCGCTCGCCGCCACCAGCAGCCCGTCGGCCGAAACCAGCACCGCGTGGGCCACCCCGGGGACGTCGCGGGCGAACGCCGAGACCAACCAGTCCAGGGAATTGTCGTGCGCCGGCCGCGTCACGTCTCGTTCTCCGGCTGCTCGGTCTGGTCCTCACGGGCGTGGGTGCGCCCGGCCCGCACCCCGCTCCAGTGGCTGGACAGCGACGCACGGACGGCATCCGGGTCGCGCC
>JBAPQQ010000527.1:0-2015 GCA_049280695.1 Mycobacterium sp. | reverse complement strand
CCTACGAACCGACCCGCTGGGCCCGAACCCCCTGACAGTCACCCGCGAAAGGACCGACCAGACCCCTTCACAACCCCCGTCGGTAGTGCCACGCTAAGCGGACGGGACGAAGGGCCGGACCAGATGCCGTAACGGCTATGGCGGACCCCTCACCGGGTTACGCCGCGACTAGCTTGGCACCCGGCCCTTCGCCTCCACGGCAGCCCGAACGACGCCAGATAACCCACACCGAGGTTGCATACGTCAGCGTGGGCGCCAGGCACCCGTCCCCTCACCCAATATCACCACCGACCGCATCAATCCAACACCCCACCCAGGGGGGACGACCCACTACGGCCTCCAGCCCCCTTGACTCGACCTACAGCCAGCTAGTCGCAGGTCCGCGGCTCGTGGACCGACGGGCCGGGCGGCTCGGCGTACAACTCCTCGATCTCAGCCGCGTACTTCTCGTTGATCGGCAGTCGCTTGAGCTTCATGGTCAACGTGATCTCGTCACCGCCGGGCTCCCAGAACGTCGGCAGGACGCGGAAGCGTTTGATCTGCTCGACCCGCGACAGTTTGCGGTTGCCTTCGGCCACTCCCGAAGCGATCTGGCTGATCACCTCCGGGTCGGCGACAAGTGCCTCCGCCGACGCGTCGGGCAGTCCCCGCTGCTGGGCGTAGGGGCCCGCCGACTCCGCGTCGAGCACGATCAGCGCACTGTTGTAGGGACGGGCGTCGCCGATTGCGATGATCACCCCGACCAGCGGGCAGGCCGCCTTGATCGTGTTCTCGATGTTGGCCGGCGACATGTTCTTGCCGCCGGCGTTGATGATCAGCTCCTTCTTGCGGTCGACCACGCGAAGGTAGCCGTCGTCATCCATGGTGAGGATGTCGCCGGTGTGCAGCCAGCCGTCGGAATCCAGTGCCTGCGCGGTCTTCTCGGGTTCTTTCCGATAGCCCTTCATCACCAGCGGACCCCGCACCAGGAACTCGCCGTCGTCGGCGATCTTGCATTCCAGCCCGGGCAGCAGTTTGCCGACGGTCCCGAGTCGGCCGTCGCGGGGATGAGTCACCGAGGCGATGTTGCTCAGCTCCGACATGCCCCAGACCTCGGCGATCGGGATACCCAAGCCCGCGAAGAAAGCCAGCGTCTCCTTCGGGATCGGCGCCGCGCCCGACACCGCCCAGCGCACCTGGTCCAGCCCGAGTTTGGCCCGGACCCTGGACAGCACCAGCTCGTCGGCCTGTGCCCATTCGGCTGCCACGTCGTCGGGCACCGCAGCTCCCTCGATCAGAGCCGCCGCCTTCTTCGCGGCGACCGCCAGGCCCCATTGCAGCCCCTGCCGGATGGTTTCGTCGGGTTCGTTCGCGGCGGCGAATTCGATTGCCGCCTTGAGCTTCTCCCACACGCGAGGCACGGCGCCCCAGATCGTCGGCCGGACATCGGGCAGCGCCGTCGCGATGGCGCGGGCATCGGCGACGGCGGTGACCTGGGTGCCGAACACCTCCTGCAAGTACAGGCCGCCCAGCCGGTCGGCGATGTGCGCCGACGGAAGGAACGAGGTGATGCGGTCGCCGAACTCGATGCCGAGCACCTCCTCGACGGCGAACACCTCGAACAGCAGGCTGGTGTGGGTCATCTCTACGCCCTTGGGGTTGCCGGTGGTGCCCGACGTGTAGATCAGCGTGACGATGTCGTCGGGTTGCACGGCGCGCCAAGCGGCTTCGAAGTCGAAATCCGCGTTGCCGGCCGCGAGCATCTCGTCGAGCGACATCGCACCCTCGGGTGAGCCGTCGATGCAGACGATGTGCTCGATCGGGGCGCCGCTGGCCTTGATCCGGTCGACGTACTGCTCCTCGCACATGACGACCTTGGTGCCGGCATTGTCGAACAGGTACGTCAGCTGCTCGGGCGCGAGCGTGTTGTACACGGAGAACGACGTGGCCCCGAGGTGTTGCGCCCCGACGTCGAGCGGATAGAACTCGACGCGGTTGGCCATCATCAGCGACACGGTGTCGCCGCGGCGCACACC
>JBAPQQ010000526.1:0-1652 GCA_049280695.1 Mycobacterium sp. | reverse complement strand
ATCTTGTTGGGGTCATTGGGGTCCGGAGGCTGAACTGGTCGATGATCTTGCCCAGGATGCCGATGGGGCCGTCGCTCTCGGCGGCCTGATCGGGCGGCACATACGTGCCCCAGCCTGGAAGGGTCCGAGGAGCGGGGCTGGGGTCGCCCCGGCTGCCTTCCCCACTGCCGCCCGTGGCAGGCGCAGGAGGGGCTGAGGAGTCGATGCCGTTCACGACAGAACCGCCGGGCACACCCGCGTTGCCCTGCCGGGTCGCGGGCGCCGGCGCTGTGATCGGTCCGTCGGCCAATTGCCCCGGCGTGAACATGGATTCGTGCCAGCCGGTCTTGTCGTTGACGAAGTTTGGCCTCTCGACCAGGTTGGGTTTGAACACGGTGCCGCCGTCGGGGGCATTCGGCCGGGTGTCACGCACGATCAGCACGTTGTCCTTCGGGTCATAGATCACCGGTACCCCGTCGCTGTCGCTCGCACCGAGCCGAAGTCCGCGAGGATCATTGATTGCCCGTTGGAACTTCTGGTAGATCAGATCGGCGAGTTGGTCCTCCGACATTCCGGGGAAGTCGTCCATATGGCCCGTAATCCGATCAGACGCGTGGCCGTAGGCGATCTTCTGCGCCGCCCGCATCAACGGATCATTGCTCCATCCGCCTGGCGGCGGCTCCGGTACCGGGTTCGGGGGCTTCTCCGGCAAGGCATGCCACCGAAACCTGCGGCCTGGATCGTCGGCGTAGCCTCGGATCTTCGCCGCGAAGGTCTGCGCCTGTGCTTGAGCTGCTGCGTGCATGCTCAACGCCACCGGTTCGCGGCTGGTCACGGAGTAGTCCTCGCCGACGTTGAATCCTGCGGTCCGCGCATCGTTCACCGCGGAGAGGACGAGTTCCCGAGCCGTGTTCAGCTGCGAGGCACCAGTGCGCGCCGCCGCAGCAGCGGCGTGCAATTCGTGCACGGCACCACCGACCCGACTGCGATCGTGAGCCACCCGCGCAAGCGCCGCGTCGGCGCCCGCGCCGGTCCACTCTGTGCCGCCCGGCAGGTGAACCTCTCGATATACCTGCCTATAGGCGTCGTCCCACACCTGAGCTGCGTGGGTCCACGATCTCGCGGCGTCATCGAGGCCGTCGGCGTTCCACGACCGGACCTGTGACAGCGACGGCACGGGCGCCGCAGACATCAGACCGAGATCGTCGCGTTCGATGACGGTGTGACCGCCGCGATCCGCGCAGCGCTATTCAGTTCGGTCCTGCGGTAATCGGCCGCCGCGCCGGTGCTCGCGGTCGCTGTCGAGGAGCCGGCCGGATATCCGCTGGCCCGCTGCTACGGCGCTCTCGGACACGGCGTGCACCGCGGCCGTCG
The DNA here is from genome assembly GCA_049280695.1 of Mycobacterium sp. Lineage (GTDB taxonomy): Bacteria > Actinomycetota > Actinomycetes > Mycobacteriales > Mycobacteriaceae > Mycobacterium. Next base: position 299 of record JBAPQQ010000526.1, on the reverse strand, counting down.
TCGCGGGAAAACCTCCAGCAGCGACCTTCAACGCCCCCGAATTGCCGCTGAAGGCGGTCGCCTGTTGCTCGCAGCGCGCTGCCAGCGCCGACAGACCGGCTACATCCACCCGTATCGGATCGCCCACGAAGACGACCCTAAGGCGGGGTCAGTCGGCTCCTACCGGTAATTGGTTACGGCCGCCATCGTCTGTCCGGCACCGCGCGTCGAGCGTGACGCCACTGCGAAATTCTCGCCCGAAATTCGCAGTGGCGTCACGTTCGGCGAAAAGTGAAAAGCCCCGGCGTCGAGGCCGGGGC
>JBAPQQ010000525.1:0-3807 GCA_049280695.1 Mycobacterium sp. | reverse complement strand
GGACCCGGATGCCGTGGCTGCGGCATCGTCGGACGTGCGGATGTCGGTCGGCTACGACCCAGCCGGGGGGCGTTGTTTGCTTGCCGGCGAGGATGTCTCGCTCTTGATCCGCCGCGACGACGTGACCCGCGGCGTATCGGCAGTGTCGGCGGTGCCGGCCGTGCGTCAGCGGCTGGTGGCGCTCCAGCGACAGCTCGCTGCAGGGGAAAGCAGCGTGGTGGTGGAGGGCCGGGACATCGGCACGGTGGTGTTGCCCGGTGCCGACGTGAAGTTCTTCCTGACGGCGTCGGCCGAGACCCGGGCGCGTCGTCGCAACGACCAGAACATCGCCACCGGGTTGGGGGACGACTACGACGCCGTGCTGGCCGATGTGCGCCGTCGCGATCGCCTGGATTCGTCGCGTGAGATGTCGCCGCTCCGTGCGGCCGACGACGCGATCGTCGTGGACACCGGCGAGATGACCGAGGTGGAAGTGGTGTCGCACCTGGTCGACGTCGTCAACGAACGCGTGCGGGCGCTGCGATGAGCTCAGATGGTTTCGAGGGCACCTGGGTCGACGAAAGCGACTGGGGGATAAGCGAAGACGCAGCCGTCGAGTCGGAGGCCGAGCTCGCGCCACCCCCGGTGGTAGCCGTCGTCGGCCGCCCGAACGTCGGCAAGTCCACACTGGTCAACAGGATCCTCGGCCGCCGCGAAGCGGTGGTGCAGGACGTGCCCGGCGTCACCCGCGACCGGGTGTCTTACGACGCATTGTGGACGGGCCGGCGGTTCGTGGTGCAGGACACCGGGGGATGGGAGCCGGACGCAAAAGGGTTGCAGCAGTTGGTCGCCGAGCAGGCGTCGGTGGCGATGCGCACGGCGGACGCGATCATTCTCGTGGTGGACGCGGTGGTCGGGGCCACCGCGGGGGACGAGGCGGCGGCCAGGACGCTGCGTCGATCGGGAAAGCCGGTCTTCCTGGCGGCCAACAAGGTCGACAGCGAACGCGGCGAAGCCGATGCGGCTGCACTGTGGTCGCTGGGGTTGGGCGAGCCGCATCCGGTCAGCGCGATGCACGGCCGGGGCGTGGCGGATCTGCTCGACGACGTGGTGGCGGCGTTGCCTGCGGTGGCCGAAGGCGCCGCCGCCCCGGGCGGTCCGCGGCGCGTCGCGCTGGTGGGCAAGCCGAACGTCGGCAAGAGCTCACTGCTGAACAAACTGGCGGGCGATCAGCGGTCGGTGGTGCACGAGGTCGCCGGGACCACCGTGGACCCGGTCGACTCGCTGATCGAGCTCGGTGGCCAGGTGTGGCGGCTCGTCGACACCGCGGGCCTGCGGCGCAAGGTCGGCCAGGCCAGCGGTCACGAGTTCTACGCGTCGGTGCGCACGCACGGGGCGATCGACTCCGCGGAGGTGGTGATCGTGCTGATCGACGCGTCGCAGGCGTTGACCGAACAGGACCAGCGGGTGCTGTCGATGGTGATCGAAGCCGGGCGTGCGCTGGTGTTGGCGTTCAACAAGTGGGATCTGGTCGACGAGGACCGGCGCGAGCTGCTGGAGCGGGAGATCGAGCGCGAACTCGCCCAGGTGCAGTGGGCGCCGAGGGTCAACATCTCGGCGAAGACGGGCCGGGCGGTGCAGAAATTGGTGCCGGCGCTGCAGTTGGCGCTGCAGTCGTGGGATACCCGGATTTCGACGGGACGGCTGAACACCTGGCTGAAGGAGGTGGTCGCCGCGACACCGCCGCCGGTGCGTGGCGGCAGGCAGCCGCGGATCCTGTTCGCGACGCAAGCCACGGCACGGCCACCCACGTTCGTGCTGTTCACGACGGGCTTCCTCGAGGCGGGGTACCGGCGGTTCCTGGAGCGGCGGCTGCGGGAGACATTCGGGTTCGAGGGCAGCCCGGTTCGGATCAACGTGCGGGTGCGGGAGAGACGCAAAGCGCGGTCGCGGTAAGCGGTGTCCGTCCTTCACATGAGCCTGATCGCGCTCGCCGGTGTCGGGGCGGGCGCGATCAATGCGATCGTCGGATCGGGCACGCTGATCACGTTTCCGACGCTCGTCACGCTGGGATATCCGCCGGTGACGTCGACGATGTCCAACGCCATCGGCCTCGTCGCCGGCAGCGTCTCGGGGACATGGGGATATCGGCGCGAGTTGCGTGGGCAGTGGCATCGGCTGCGCTGGCAGCTTCTCGCGTCCTTGATCGGCGCCGGGCTGGGTGCGTGGCTGCTGCTGCACCTGCCGGAAAAGGTGTTCACGCAGGTGGTGCCGGTACTCCTGGTGGCGGCGCTGGTGCTGGTGGTGGCCGGTCCGAAGATCCAGGGGTGGGCGAACCGCAGGGCAGAGAAGGCCGGTCATCCGCCCGAGCATCTGCCGCCGGGGCGGTTGGCGGCGCTGGTGTTCTTGACATTCGCAGTCGGGGTTTACGGCGGCTACTTCACCGCGGCGCAGGGGATCCTGCTGATGGGGGTGATGGGTGCGCTGCTGCCAGAGGACGTGCAGCGGATGAACGCTGCGAAGAACCTGCTCGCGTTGACGGTGAATGTCGTTGCCGCGCTTGCCTATACGCTGGTGGCGTTCGACCGGATCAGCTGGCTGGCGGCGGGATTGATCGCGGTCGGTTCGCTGGTGGGCGGTTTCCTGGGCGCGCACTACGGGCGGCGGTTGCCGCCGAATGCGCTGCGGGCGGTGATCGTGGTGGTGGGGCTGATCGGGCTCTACCGGCTGCTGACTCTTTGACGCGCCGCTTGGTAGGCTTTCGACCTGCTGCCGGCGTCTTCGGCGGCGACGGGCTGTGGCGCAGTTTGGTAGCGCACTACACTGGGGGTGTAGGGGTCGCAGGTTCAAATCCTGTCAGCCCGACCGGGCAAATAGCAGTTCAGAGGCACTTTTCGGAGGTTCGGGAGGTGCCTTTTCGCGTTCCGCACCCCAGCCTGTACCCCAACCCGCCGACATCTAATTGTGTCCGCAGGTGTCCAACGCCGCCCAGACCGGGTAGGCCTACAGGCGTAATGAACAAGCAGGAGCCGGCTTGGGAGCTTGGCTACCCCGACGCCCAGAAGCTGCTCTCCGGCTCCATGGCCCGGCTCGCCTACAACGGACACGACGGCTTCCCGCGGGTCATCACATCGGGACAAGATCCGCGCGCAGCGACCCGCCCATGCCTAGATTCAATGTGCTCAGCAACGGGTACTGTTGGGCATGCGCCACTTCGAAAGAAGCTACAGCCTGCTATACAGGCGCCTTTTCTGCCTCGACTCTGGGCCAGCTAGCAATCCGGTTATCATTGCTGCGCAGCCGGCGCTCACTCCGTACATCAAAGAATTGCCTTGCCGGATCCCGAACACCACCCCGGGCATGACCTCTCCACCGGCCTGAGCGGCTCCGCGTCCCGGAACCCTGACCTGGTGATTGGCTCGTCTGGCGCGGTTCAGTCAGGCGATACGGCCAGGTCGAGCATTGATCAAGGCTGCGCAGGGTCCATAGATCCGAGGTAGTAGGTTTCGCGCCCGGTCGGGTATCCGCCGCCGTCGGTGGCGATGTGAACGTGGTCGAAGTGGTTGGCGGTTTCATTGCCGTAGTCCGCCGTCCAGCTCGGCGCTCCGATACCCGGGTAGAAGCCCTGCCGCCAGATCACGTGCAGCACTCCCCACCGTTCGGCGTTCGCCAACGCATACCCGGCGATCTGGTTGCCGAGCTTGATGCCCTCTTCGCTGTGATAGTCCGGAATCATCACGTCGATCGCCAACCCGTTGGGATGCCACTTCAACGGGTCCTGGCGGAATCCGCCGATGGTCGTGATCTCGGGGAACATCACGCTGATTG
>JBAPQQ010000524.1:0-1802 GCA_049280695.1 Mycobacterium sp. | reverse complement strand
GCCCGGTGCGATCGGCCTCCTACGCACCGTCACAATAGCCAACATCAATTGAGTATCCGGGCAACGCGTTTCGCGGTGTGCGATTCCTGCCCAGACCCGCCGCGCTTGGAACGCCCCGGCCATACAGCTGCATGCGTTGACTGTACCCTACCCCTGTAGGGTACCCTAGGCGGCATCCTCAGCCGGGAGATCTCCTGCTCGCCGCGGTCCGATCTTGGCCTGCAGGTGTGATAGGTAGGTCCGCGGGGTAAGTGCCAACGAGTCCGTTCCGGCCGCGGTGTCGTCCCGTTCGGCGCTCGGCGACAGATCGAACTGGAGGAGCAACCATCTACGCCGGTGTCGCCTGGATGCTGCTGGTCGGCGTGGCCGGTGTCGCCGCCGCGTACGGCCTGCACCGCCTCACCGCCGTGCGGGCAGACGCATTGGTTTTGCTCCCCTTCCAATCCGGCTGGCCACCCGAGGAGCACGCGCTGTCGAGATACCACGTGCGCTGGTATCTGGCGACGCTGGTTTTCCTGGCCTTCGACGTCGAAATGCTGTTCATGTACCCGTGGGCCGTCGTCGTCGCCCGGCAGGGCGCCTCCGCGATCGCCGAGATGTTCCTCTTCCTCGGGGCGCTGTTCGTCGCGGTTGCCTGGGCCTGGCGTGAGGGCGCACTGCGATGGGTCTGACCACGGTGCTGGCGCGATCTGCCGCCCGGCGCGCGCACGTGCTCACTGTCGAGGTGCCCGGACAGTGGGCGTTGCGCGCAACACTGGAGCGCCGGTGTGTCGCGCGCGGTTGGGTTGCGGCGCTGTCGCCGGCCGACGCCGACGTCCTCGCTGTCTGCGGCCGACCCGGACCGCAGCTGCGAGATGTCATCGAACGGGTATGGGACCAGATGCCCGGGCCGCGGGTTCGGATCGATATCGATGACCCCGAGCTCGTCGACGAGGACCTGGACCGCGCCGCCGCGGCACTGATCGACCGCGAACGCCATCGACACGATTCGGGTACCCGCGCAGCGCCGCACGGCCATGACGAGTCGCACGGCGACGGCCACGAACACCACGACATGGATCACGGCGACATGGATCACGGCGACATGGAGATGGTGCCCGCGGGAATCGCCCTGGCCGACGGAGCCGAGGACCGCGACGGTCTGGAGATGGACGTCCTGCACGTGCCGCTGGGGCCCGTCCTCGCGTACTGGCCCGCCGGGCTGGTTCTGCGGTGCTCACTGCACGGCGACGTGATCGCCGAGGCCGAGGCGCGCATCCTCGACGGCGGCCGGATCGGCTCCGCGCCAACCGGAGACGGCACCGACGCGGCGGCCCGACAATGCGACCACGTCACAAGTCTGTTGGCGCTTGCCGGGTGGCCGCGGGCAGCCGTCATCGCCCGCCGGGCCCGGGACTTGTTGCTCGCGGACCCGCGGAACGGCGGTGCGGAAGAGGTGCTCGACAGCCTGCACCGCATCGTGCGCCGGTCACGGTTGCTGCGCTGGTCGCTTCGCGACCTGGACGGCGACGTCTATGACCGGCTGCTCGCCCGAATCGGCCGGGCGCGGGATCGGCAGCCGGATCCGTTGTCTGACAGACCTTCTCCGGAGGCGCTGCCCGATCTCGTCACCGGTCGCGACGTCGCCACGGCGAGGCTGGTGATCGCTGGTACGGCCATCGAGACCGCTCCGGCGGGCACCGGCGGCCGCCGATGATCACCACCGTGCCCGCTGCCTGGGCCGTCGCCGCCGCCGCGCTGGTGGCGGTGTCCGCTTTGTCCGCCGCTGCCCTCGACGGCGTGCTGAGCGCCCGCACCGCGAC